>CALGLS010000238.1 GCA_937959375.1 uncultured Saprospiraceae bacterium | reverse complement strand
AAGCAATACAAACTCATGCCGATGGGCAATGGGAAATTGTTTTTGCCAGTAAAGGCAGCCATCCGTAAAAAGATAAAAAAAGAAGCGGGTGATTTTGTGCATGTTATTTTGTATTCGGATGAATCACCTTTGGAAATTCCAGAGGAAATAATCGAATGTTTTAAAAATGAGCCAGCTAAAATTTATAAAACATTTCTTCGTTTTACTGAAGGCGAACAAAAGTCATATCTTGATTGGATTAGGGATGCAAAGACAGATGCTACAAAGGCAGAGCGAATTGCAAAAATGATGGAAAAAGTAGGAGAGGGGAAGAAGTATTTTGAGCGTTAATTTTAAACGACTTTTATAACAGGTTCAACAAAACAACGAAAATGACTAAAGCTATACATCCAGATTTTCAATACTTTCTAGATCTCAAAGAAGAATCTCTCATTGAACTATACAAGGACCTTCGAAGTTATTTATTGGACTTGTATCCTGAGGCCAATGAACTTTTGTATCATACTCATGCGTTAACTTCTGTATACACCATTTCAGAAAAACTCTCAGATGGATTTTGCATGATTCCAATTTATACAGCTCATTTAAATCTTGGTTTTCATAAAGGAACATTACTCGATGATCCACACAAGCTTTTACAGGGAACTGGCAAATTAATTCGACATATTCCAATTACAAATAAAAAGGATTATAGAAATCCCAAAGTCAAAAAACTAATAAAAATAGCCATCGATTTTGCCATCGAAGATATGGACAAACCGACTAAGTCAACTGCTAAAATTATTTCGAAAATCAAACGTGCTAAATAGCTTATTCAAGCCCCAAGAAATAAATTGCTATGAAAGAAAAAATACTAATTTTAGGCGGAACTGAGTTCGTTGGAAGGCTGTTAGTTGAAGCGCTTACGAAGGATAAAACCAAAGAACTTTTCTTATTCAATCGAGGAAGAACCAATCCGAACCTATTTCCTGAAGTTACCAAGATAATTGGCGATAGAGAAACAGATGATATCAAAAAAATTAAAGCGCAGCATTGGGATTATGTTATCGATTTTTCGTCTTATTATCCTGCCTCTCTTCAACGAACGATCGACCAACTTACTAAAACAGTCAAGAAGTATATTTATATTTCGACCATTTCAGTTTATGATTTTGGGACCTACATTAGAGGTGAAAAGATAACAGAAGATTTTGCAAAAGTAACTTGCACTCCAGAGGAGGCTATAGATACTACTATGCGAACTTACGGTAAGAAGAAGATGGCTTGCGAACATGTTTTAGCGAAGGCAGATTGGTTGAATACCATTATTATAAGGCCATCCATTATTTATGGAAAACATGATCCAACAGACCGGTTTTATTACTGGTGTCGAAAAATAAAAAAGACGAATGAAGTACTTATTCCGAATCAAGGCGAAAATAAATTGACATTGACTTATGCCGATGATATGGTGAGAATTTTGCTTCATGCCATCAACGAAAACTTACCAGCAGGAGCCTATAATTGTGGTACCCATCTTCCTGTTTCCTTTAATCAAATGCTAACTTGGATGAATGAGACCTGTGAAGAAAGTTGTGCGTTTTTCGGAATGGACCAACAAACATTAAAACAAGAAAAAGTAGCGCTACCAATTAGTGTGCTTTGTGATTTAATTATCGACAGTAGTAAAATAAAACTAGCCAGCGGATTGCAATTTCAGTCCTTTGAAAACTCAGTAAAAACAATGATGGCTTATTTTGAAGCTGAAAATTGGCCAACATGCAAAGTAGGTATCTCAGATCAAGCGCAAAAAGATCTAATCTCAAAAATTAAAACTAAAGCATCATGACACGTACTAAAATTTTAATCTTTTCTTTAGTTGCTTTTCTGGCCGTTTCTTGTGGAGACAGCCGTACAAGGTTGACCAAAACACAAGCGAAAAATCTTCCTTTCCAAAAACTACTAGATTCCATCTATGCAAAAAATCCGGAAGCAGTTGGAATATTAGCGCATATTGAAGCTCCCAACAAAAAAATATCATGGTCTGGAGCAGCAGGGTTTTCTGATAAAGAAACAAAAACGCCTCTTAAACCAAACGATCCAGCGCTGGTAGCCAGCAATGTGAAAACCTACATGTCAGCTGCGATTCTTCGACTTGTTGAAATGGGGAAGTTTGGTTTGAATGATCCCATCGAACGTTTAATCTCACCAGAAACTTCCAAACTTTACATCGAAGAAGGTTATGATTTAAAGTCAATAACGGTAGCGCATCTTTTATCGCACACCTCTGGAATTTTTGATTACGTGAATGCAAAAGAATTTTTTGCAAACCTGAAAGCTGATCCTAATTATCATTGGACCAGAGAAAGTCAATTGAAGTTAGCCTTGACTGGAGGAGACCCGCTGGCTGCGCCTGGAGAAGGATTTGCTTATGCCGATTCTAATTACCTCTTATTGGGAGAAATTTTGGAGCGCTTTACGCGAAAACCATTTTATACTTCTATTCGAGAGTTAGTCAATTATGAAAAGCATGGATTAGATTGTACTTGGTTTGCTATGTTGGAAGACAAACCGGCGAGAGCAAACAAGCGAGCACACCAATACGCAGGAGCTTACAATTTGAATAGCTACGAAATGAGTCTGACTTTCGATTTATATGGAGCAGGTGGCATTGTTGCAACTGCTGAAGATTTAGCTAAGTTTTGTCAATACCTTTTTGAAGGAAAATTGTTTGATGATCCAAAAACCATTGACCTGATTTATACAAAAATCGAAACCAAAGCTGAAGTTGATCCCAAATATTATTTAGGTATCATGGAAGGTGATGTAAACGGAATGAAATCCTACGGACATGGTGGATTTTGGGGCTCCGCAGTTCAATACATTCCAGAATTGAATGCCTCTATTTCAGTATTTATTTTAGAACGAGATCATAATAAATTAAGAAAAGATGTCTTAGATGGAATAGCTGCTAAGTTGTAAATTTCTAAAATTGAAAATTGATATTTTGAAGTTTATTGAAAAAGGGAATGGAAATCCGGAGGATGTTAAGATTGGAAGTTGGAAGTTCACTCGATTGCGGAGCCACGTCATAGCGAAACTTCAAACCTCCCACTTCTAACTTCCCACTTCTTGTTCCAACTTCCCACCTTATCAAACCAATTCATTACTTTCGCAACATGAAACAAAACATCGCCATCATAGGAGCCGGACCAGCGGCAATAGCGCTAGCAGCTTTTTTAGACAGTGAGAAATATGCGATCACCATCTATGAGAAGAATAAAGCAGCAGGGAGGAAGTTTCTAGTAGCAGGTAAAGGTGGTTTCAATTTAACACATTCAGAATCTATCGAGACCTTTATCAAGCGATATACTCCTGATCATTTTTTAAAAGAAGCCTTAAATGAATTTTCTAACGTAGACTTTATCAACTGGCTGAAGTCTATTGGAATTCCAACATTTATTGGTTCTAGTAAGCGGGTTTATCCCGAAAAGGGAATCAAGCCAATTGAGGTTTTGAATACGATGCTGAAACTACTAACAGAGCATAAAGTCGAAATCGTTTTTGGAGAAGAATGGAAAACTTGGGATGAAAGTGGTAGTTTGATATTTAGCTCTGGGCTAAAAGTAGAAGCCGACATTTCTATTTTTGCTTTGGGAGGAGGATCATGGAAAGTAACGGGGTCGGATGGAACATGGTTGAGTACTTTTGCAGAAAAAGGAATAAAGACGAGCGCTTTCGAACCCGCAAATTGTGCCTATCAAATCAATTGGCCAGAAAATTTTATCTCAAAAACAGAAGGCAAACCCTTAAAGAATCTAGCGATTACCTGTGATTCTCAAACGCAAAAAGGAGAGGCAGTTATTACAAAATTTGGACTGGAAGGAAATGCCATTTATGCGTTGAGTCCCCAGATTCAAAAGCAGTTGAATGAAGATAAAGAAGCGAAGATATTTTTAGATTTAAAACCAACGGTAAACCTAGAACTAATTGAATCTCGTATCCAAAAGTCAAAAGAAAAACGAGTGACCGACATTCTACGAAATACATTAAACCTCAATCCAACTCAAGTTCATTTGCTCAAAAGCCATCTTGATAAAGAAACCTTTCTCAACAAAGAGTTATTAGGAAAAAGTATAAAACAACTTCCGCTTCTCATTCAATCCGCTGCTCCAATTGATGAAGCTATTTCTACAACAGGAGGGATACTGTTAAGCGAAGTTTCTAAGTCCTATGAACTCAAAAAAATGAAAAACACCTTT
>CALGLS010000237.1 GCA_937959375.1 uncultured Saprospiraceae bacterium | reverse complement strand
CAAGTCGAAGGAATAATTCTTCTCTTTTTTCACAAAGAATAGAAACTATTTTATTTACCTTCAATAAAATTTATTTCTACTTTGATCAATCAGCAAAACATGAATTACACTCCTTTTAAAATTCCAGAAAATCTATTGCTTGGTTCAGCCACAGCAGCGACGCACATTGAAGGTGGAGAGCAGGATCACAACTGGTATCGCTGGTCTGAATTAGGGAATATAAAAGATGGGAGTCATTGCAAAGTCGCCTGTGATCACATCAATCGAATTGAATCAGATGTAGACTTGATAAAAGGGATAAACAACGAGACCTATCGACTAGGGGTAGAATGGAGTCGCATTGAACCAGAAGAAGGAAAATTCTCAAAAGAAGGCATAGCCATTTACCGAAAGGAAATAAAACTTTTGTTAGCAAACAATATAAAACCATTAGTGACGCTATGGCATTTTTCCAATCCGCTTTGGATGGAAGATGATGGTGGTTGGGTGAACCCAAAAGCAGTACAGCGTTTTCTCTCCTTTTCAAAATACGTGGTGGATCAACTCGGTGATTTGGTAGAAGACTGGATCACACTTAATGAACCGAATGTCTATTTGACTTTTGGTTATTTTGAAGGGATTTGGCCTCCTGGCAAACAAGGAGATTTGAAAGGATATTTTGCTGCAGCTAAACACTTTGCGCTCGCGCACTTACACGCTTATGAGCAAATACATGAACAACTAAAAGCAAAGGGATCTAAAAATCCAAAGGTTGGTGTAGCGCATCATCTTCGCATTTTTGATCCGGCAAATAAGAATTGGTTGAGCAAAATGGCTGTCAACTTAATCGGTCGTTTGTTTCAAAACATATTCCTAGAGTCGATGACAAAAGGGAACTTTCTTTTCCCATTGCGCTCTGGCGGATTCAAAGCAAGTCGTACACATTACGCTGACTTTATTGGCATCAATTATTATTCGCGAGATATCATAAAAGGTGTTTTGAATCCGGCTACTTTATTTGGCGATCGGCTTCTCAAAGAAAACGCTCCGCTCAATGATCTCGAATGGGAAATTTACCCAGAGGGTTTATACCGAATTTGCAAACAAGTTTACGACAAGTATCAACGACCTATCTTCATTACCGAAAATGGGACCTGCGATGCAGCAGATAATTTCAGAACTAAATTCATCTACGACCACCTCAAGGTATTATCCAAAGCCATCAACGACGGTATTGATATACAACGTTACTACCACTGGACGCTTCTAGATAATTTCGAATGGGCAGAAGGCAATAGTGCTCGTTTTGGTTTGTACCATAACAACTTTGAAACACAGGAACGAACCTTGCGGAAAAGTGGGGAGTTTTATGCTGGGATTTGTGAGGAAAAGGTCGTTAGTGCAGCTATGATTGAAACGTTTTTAAAATAAGAAAATAGCATTAAAGAAAGGTTAGGTAATGCGTCCTTCTAACTCAACTTTGAACGCTAAGAGATAAGGACGCAGCGTTTTCCTAATATCGAATTACTGCCATGAAGCCGCGAACTAGTATACCATTCTCTGATTTTTACTTTGATTATTTGAACATCTTCTTTTCAAAAAAAATGCTTACTAATACATGACAGCAAACGAATGGCAGGCAAAAGGTAGCATGCAACAAATTGGTGAACATCAGCTCTTTGTTATAGATAACGGAGTGGCGAAAGAAACTTTAGTCATTTTACATGGCTACCCTACTTCTAGTTTTGACTACCATACTGTTTTGCCTGAGCTTAGTCAACACTATCGAGTCATTATTCACGATCATCTAGGTTTTGGTTTTTCGGATAAACCAAAAAATTATTCTTACTCGCTGATTGAACAAGCTGATTATGCATTGGAGCTTTGGCAGAAAATGGGTTTGCAAAAAGTACATCTTCTAGCACATGATTATGGAACCAGCGTTGCTACCGAAATTTTAGCGAAAGCTCAACTAGGGCACCAACCCATTGAAATAAAATCATTGACACTTTGCAATGGTAGCATGCATATTGAATTGGCTAAACTCCGCTTCATTCAAAAACTACTCAAAAGTAGACGTTGGGGACCACTCACTGCTAAGCTATCTACTAGAGCAACCTTTGTTCGTAATATGAAACAAGTTTTCTTCGATTCTAAAAAAGCAAATATCAAAGAACTTCACGAAATGTGGGAAATGCTTATTCGCGATAATGGTCGCCTTGTTCTTCCAAAGTTAACACGCTATATTGACGAACGCTATTTGTATTGGCATCGTTGGATTGGCGCACTTCAACAAACTGAAATTCCGACTAAAATTATTTGGGCGACAGATGATCCGGTTGCAGTAAAAGCAATTGCCAGCACTTTACATATGGAGATGAAGCATAGTAGCTTACACTGGTTAGAAGAAACGGGACATTTCCCAATGTTGGAACGACCTCACAAATGGCTTCAGTTGGTTTTATTATAAATGCAAAAGAAACAAAAGTTATCAGGTGGTTCATCTTCTCTATCAACACCTCGGAAACTGACAAATTTAAATTTTAAATTTCACTCCTAGTGTTTTACCTTTGGGGCGCTTTAAAATAATTATTCTCAACTTACTAAAAATCAACGCTAGTGAACAATCGGTACTTTGACTTGATCGATCAAACCTTCTACTTTCCACAAGAAGGTTTTGATATTGATAATGGGTATCTAACTTTCAATAAGATTCCACTTAAATATCTGATCGAAAAATATGGTACGCCTCTGAAGATCACCTATTTACCCCAAATAGGTTTTCAAATAAAGCGAGCTCGCAACCTTTTCAACCGTGCCATTAAAACGAGTGGTTATAGTGGCAAATATCACTATTGTTATTGTACCAAAAGCAACCATTTTAGCTACGTATTAGATGAGGTGATAGAGCATGGTGCACACCTAGAAACGAGTTCATCTTTCGATATTGATCTGATTCGGAGATTGGAAAAAGCAAATAAGATAAAAAAAGAAGAGATCATAATTTGTAATGGTTTTAAACCCCGAGATTATCAAGAGCGAATTGCCGAATTAATCAATGATGGTTTCGAAAACACCATTCCGATTTGTGACAACGTGGAAGAACTAGATATTTACGAAAAGCAGGTCAAAGGTGTTTGCAAAATAGGTATACGAGTGGCCACTGAAGAAGAACCGAATTTTAGTTTTTATACGTCAAGACTCGGCATTAGAAATACGAAAGTTCTTGATTTCTATAAAGAAAAAATTGCCAACAATCCGAAGTTTCAACTGAAGATGCTGCACTTCTTTGTCGACACTGGCATACGCGATAAAACCTACTATTGGGGTGAGCTCAAGAAAGCAATTAAACTGTATTGCGAACTCAAGAAAATTTGCCCTGAGCTAAAAGCCATCAATATTGGTGGTGGTATGCCCATCCGGAATTCGTTGGGATTTGAATTTGATTATAAATACATGATCAAGGAAATCGTCAAATTGATTCAACAATCCTGTGAGGAAGATGAGGTACAAGAACCAGATATTTTTACAGAGTTTGGATCTTATACCGTTGGCGAAAGTGGCGCTATTCTATTTTCTGTAATTGGGCAAAAACAACAAAACGATTCAGAGCTTTGGTACATGATTGACAATTCTCTGATGACAACACTTCCCGATTCATGGGGTATTGGACAACGATTTATCATGTTGCCTGTCAACAAATGGAACAACGAATATACGCGCGTTAACATTGGTGGACTTACCTGTGACAACTCAGATTATTATAATTCTGAAGCTCATGAGAACCAACTCTTCCTTCCTAAAATTAATGAAGGAGAAGAAGAACCACTATACATCGGATTTTTTCATACCGGCGCTTACCAAGATGCGATTAGCGGATACGGCGGCATTAAGCATTGCCTGATTCCTTCACCAAAACATATTCTAGTTGACCGAGATGA
>CALGLS010000236.1 GCA_937959375.1 uncultured Saprospiraceae bacterium | reverse complement strand
AGGTTTAAATCGTAATAAGATTTAGCGCGTTGAGCTTTCATATCAGATGACAAGCCGTTACTTCCCATATTATAAGCAGCAGCAGAAAGTGACCAGTTACCGAATTTTCGGTGCAGTTTTTTTAAATACTTACAAGCTGCTTCAGTTGATTTTTCGAAGTGGTATCGTTCATCAATCCCACCATTTATTTCTAAACCATAATCTCTTCCTGTTCCTTTCATGAATTGCCAAATACCTTTCGCCCCAGCTGGAGAAACAGCCATAGATAAATCACTTTCGGTAACAGCCAAATACTTAAGATCATCTGGTAAGCCGTTTTCTGCGAGTATACGCTCTATGGTCGGAAAGTATCGCTTTGCACGCTTTAGTAATAACAAGGTATTGGAATGGTAATAACTGTTTCGCAAAATTTCACGCTCCAACCGCTCCTTCACATCAAAGTTCTCCATAGGCAATGGCTCTCCTGCAAAATCAAACGGCTTGTTTAAATCAAAGGTTTGAATTTTTTGATCAGCATGACTTGCAACATTTGTTCCTTGTACATCAGCCGAAGGAGCTTGATAAGAAACAAATAATGCAAAACTAAGAAAAGCCGCTAGGCAAATGGTGTAAATAGAAATAGACTTCGACATAGTATTTTACTTTTAAAACAATAAACGCAAAATTAAATTTGCTAGAAAATTATAACGTGCTTTATACGGCGGTGAGGGGTGTATGTTTGTGAAAAAGTGCTTTGTTTTAAAACTTAACGTTAGAACGTAAGACAAATTTTAGCTCTTATGAACCGCTTAAGCACTTCATTAATATAAAGAAGATATCAAAATCTAAATTAATTATATTAATCCTAAAAACAAAGCTTAATCCCGATCTCTTGATCAATCAGCTGATTCCATAAAAAAAGCGGTTTGACAATTGACAAGACATCAATCATCAAACCACTATTTCTAAAGAATTATTCTAAAATTATTCCTTAATAACTATTGCTTAACAAATGGCTTCACTACTGATTGACCATCTTGCAAAGACTCTAATTTGACAAAGTATAAACCACTTGACAGCTCAGCAACAGCAACTGGATGTTTCAAGCTACTGGTAGTCAAAATCTGCGTACGATATACTTCTTGTCCTACACTGTTTAATACTACGATATTAAAGTTCTTAGAGACCGCGAATTCGATATTCAACCAAATTTGCTCATTTACAACTGGATTTGGCGTAAGCTCAAAACTAGTTAGTTCATCAATATCATTGGTGCTTACTACTCCCGCCATTACTTCTGCACAAGAACTAAAGGTACAACCATTAGCATCCGTTACAGTTACACAATAAGTACCTGGAGGTAGGTTATCGATGTCTTCTGTAGCTACTCCATTATCCCATGTGTAGGTATAAGGTGCAGTTCCACCACTTACCGTAAAGTCAATACTTCCATCGTTTTGACCAACCGTTGTCTCATCCATTACAGACTCTGTTCCGTCTATCGCAGTAGGCTCTATAACATCTACCGTAATAGTTGCAGAAAGACCATTACCATCTGTAACAGTACAAACATAGTTACCTGCAATAAGGTTAGTCAGGTCTTCAGTTGTTGCTGTATTTGACCATTCATAACTAAACGGAGGAGTACCAGATACCGTTAAATCAACCTCACCATTACTACCTCCATTACACAAAACAGCAGTAGAAGTAAATGTCAAAGCAGGTGGTACATTTAAGTTCGCAACTACTTCAAAGTTGTCTACAAAGATATCATTGTCTTCTGGATCATCTACTAAACCTTCTGTTGCATAGAATGCAAAAATTGCATTATTGACTCCACTATAATCAGTGAGATCATAAGTCATATGTTCTCCACTTGGCGATACATTATCAGCAGCTGTCCATGACTGTAAAACAGTCCAAGTCGTCATATTATCTGTACTAATTAGAAACATGACTTGATCGTCGGATCCCAAATTAGTAGCAGCTGTATCTGCATATTCAGTAATGGCAAAATCAAACGCTACCTGATATGGCTCACCATTAGAAATATCAATCATTGGAGAAATTAACCAATCGTTATCTCCTACATTATATAAATTAATTCTTATTGCATCGTTATTACCTAAATTTCCAAAATCATCACTAACCCAGGCAGAATAACCTATATCTGTTGGGCCTGTAGCCAGATCTCCCCCATCCGCTTCAATCCAACATTCTTGTGGATCATTGTAGAAATCTTCAAAATAAGGAGCGGCATAACTACCACAGCTCGTTGTAAAACTTATAGGTCCATTCCAAGTAGATGCATCAGAATTATTACCTGAACAATCTGCTCGTACATAAACTTCATATCCAGTTGTAGCTGCTAAACCCATAATAGTTGTTGGATTACTTACATCATCATAACCTGCAGAAGGCATTCCTGTTGGTGTAAAACCTATCGGTCCAAATTCTATATCCCATGCTGTTGCGCTACCATTCTCTGTCCAGCTAACTATCGCTGATACATCAGAAATACCTCCTACAGTAAGACCAGATGTTTCAACACAAGTAGGTGGTTCTCTTACGAAAAAGTTGTCTACAAAGATATCATTGTCCTCTGGATCATCAACCATTCCATCAGATCCCCAAAATGCGAATTGAATAGTAGAACCAGCATATGATGCTAGGTCATAAATCATTTTCTCTCCAGCAGGATCAACGTTGTCAGATGCAGTCCAAGTTTGTAAAGAAGTCCAAGTACTTCCATTGTCTGAGCTTACTAAAAAAGCAACCTCGTCATCTGATCCAAGGTTTGTTGCTTGCGTGGCAGCGTACTCTGTAATCGAGAAATCAAATTCTACCTGATAAGGTCCTCCAGTTGTTAAATCAAAAAGAGGTGTCACTATCCAATCCCTAATCGCATTGCCTTGATATAGGTTAATTCTAGCAGCTACGTTACTTCCATCATTACCAAAATCATCACCAGTCCAAGCTCCTAATCCTTCTACACTTGGTCCGTCTGTTATTTCTCCCTCTGTATATTCTAACCAACAGTTTGGAACCACCGACAAAGCCAAATCCTCAAAAGTTTCTGTATACAATGGCACAAGAGGTGCACACATTGTTGTCAATGTACCTGCTCCAGCCCATGCTGAAACGTCCACGTTATTCCCTGAGCAATCTGCCCGAACGAAAATCGAGTAATTGGATTCAGGATTTAAACCTGATATCATCACGGGATTCGTATTTACATCATCATATCCTGTAGTAGGTATTCCAGTTGGAGCATTACCATCTTCTACAATTTCTAAATCCCAAGTCGTTGCAGTACCACTCTCTGTCCACGAAATCATCGCTTCCGTATCAGTGACTCCTGTAGCCATGGTGTTACTTGTAGCAATACAAGCTGGCGGTGCCACGATAGTTACCATATAGTCTTCTGTTTCTCCATAATCTCCAACGATACAAGGATCAACACTACTAGATGTGCCATAAGCCGCTTGTACGCGTAAGCGATATGTTCCGAGTGGAATATTAGGCCCCGCAACCTCTATAGTAGCAAGGCTTGTTCCCACAGGTGCATCTATCAAAACCAGTTCGCTCGAATCAAATGCCATATTATTATCTGCATCTATCCAAATCGAAACTTGCTGACTTAAATAGCCAGATAGCAACACTACAGAATTTGGTGCACCTTGAGCGAACTCTAGACCTGTAAGTGTTGTAAAATCACCATATCCAGCTATCATCATATCAGCTTCACAAGTAGACTGATTATTAAATGATCCAACCCCAAATTCAATGATGCCATCACCGTATCCACAGTTCGTGGTAGGTGTACAATACTGAGCATTAGACTGCAGTACAAAAGTCATAAAAAATAAGAAAAAAGTAATTTTTGTTGTAGAAAACCTCATACGCATGTGTGTTTAAGTTATAAATGATTTTGGCTCGAAGCGAAGGAATAATCTAACGAATTAGCATTCTTTCAGCAGTTCGACCAACAGGTTAATCATACAACTGGTACAATATACGTGCCTTGTTTTATGAGAAATAGCAGTACAAACACTACACTTTACTCAATAAACCCAGATTTAATTTTAAAATTATTTCTTGACGACGCGAGGGCGCTTGAAGACGGGGACGGTAGAACATGGCTCTCCGTACATGATGCTTTGCGCAACGGGTTGGAGTTTCATGGTCAACTCAACATAGGCGGAAGGAGGTACAGGTTTGTTGCTACATCCTTTTATGATCAGCCGCTTGCCTTCATATTGAGCGGCATCAAAATCAGCTAGTGCTTTCTGAAAAGCTACCTGATAGAATGTATTTTCATCGCCTTGAAAAATAGAATTGGCAAATGGTGTAGCAGAGGCAGCAACCAACATATAGGCCCAAACGGGAATAATCGCATCAGCAGAACAAAATACAGCTAGATTCTTTCCTTGATACTGCTCCCAATTGTGTTCTTTAAGTGCTGCTCTAAAATCTTTTTCCTTAAGGATCAACTCCATAAACAAATAGTCCTTTAGGTCAAAAGAGACCAGTTCTTCCTTTGGGAAAAACTCCTCCAAATTAATGGTAATCAGTCCGCTATTCGCAACCCGATTTACTAAAGGCTTATCATTTGTTTGATCCATATAGATTAGAACGTTTAAATTAGTTTTTTGTTGAAAAAAGTAAGGTGCAACAAAATTTATTCTTCTTCTAAGCTTTTTGTATTGTCTACTTCATTAGCAGGCTTTCTGTTGCTTACTACTTTCATCGATTCAAATCCTTCTCCTTCTGCACGGATAGGTATATAAATTGGTCCATCACTGTCATCCTCCTCTTCTA
This sequence comes from uncultured Saprospiraceae bacterium, assembly GCA_937959375.1. GTDB lineage: Bacteria > Bacteroidota > Bacteroidia > Chitinophagales > Saprospiraceae > CALGLS01. Next base: position 7,562 of record CALGLS010000236.1, on the reverse strand, counting down.
CCATTTCTACTTCGCTCGCTTCTTCGCCTTCATCTTCTGTTGGAACCACCAATTCCATTCCTTCTGATTGCTCGCCAGCTTCCATACGTGCGATATCTTCTGGTGTCAATAAATCTTCAAATGTAATATCCAAGTCCATTGCATCTACAATAGCTTGCGAAACTTCTCTTGCAATCTGATCTTCGATACTGACAGCAGCTCCAGCAAATTCCTCTAGTGGAGCAGGCTCACCAATTACCTGATCTGGATCTTTAAAGTCCTTAGGTTTTGGCAAATCATTGATATCCTTCAAACCGAAGTAATCCATGAATTTTTGGCTGGTACCGTATAAAAGCGGTCTACCTGGGCCTTCACTTCTTCCGGTGATGGTAATCAATTCTTTTTCTAATAATTTTTGGATGGAGTAATCACAGCTTACACCTCTAATTTTTTCGAGTTCGCCTTTCGTCACAGGTTGCTTGTAAGCAATAATGGAAAGCGTTTCGAGGGCAGCTCGTGAGAGTCGCTTCTTTGCGGTTTGCTTGAGGTGTTGACCAACGACTTTGTGATAAGCACCTTTTGTAAAAAACCGATAACCGTTTCCGATTTCTATGATTTCAAAAGGAAAGTCATCTGCTCTATACTTTTCCATAGAAACATTGATGGCCTTTTCGATTTGTGGCTTTCTAAATTTTGACTCAAAAGTCTCCTCTAGGCACAGTTTGATTTCATCGTAAGTGATAGGCGTTTCCGCCGAAAAGATCAAACTTTCTATATGTTGAGATAAGTACTCCACTATTACTCGTATTTTATTTGGATATTAAAATCTAGACACTAGGATTGAATACACCGAATGTCTTCAATTAAAGGTGCCACGAAATTAACCAAATAAGGGTGAAGTATAAAATAAAACAAGAAAGTTTGTTCCAAATAGCGCTAACAAAAGTTAAAGAGCTGTAAACTAGCCTGAAATACCACAGCGTTTCTTCTTTTCTTGCTGAAAAGGCACGTCTCTTACGAGTTTTAGATATGAATTACGATTGTGAAGTTCATTCTCATCGGGAGAACTATCTTGATAATAAAAGTCAGCCAATCCTTTTAATCCTTTCAATTCAAAGGCAACTTCCACCATACAGGCGCTTTGACCTTTGGTGAGTGAGTTATTAAGCAATTGATGCTTTTTGAGTGCTCTTTCTTGATAGGTTCGTATCTGACTAGGAGTAGGTTTGGAATAGTCGAATTCGCAGAGTCCTGGGTTTTCTGGAAGGTATCGAACCGTGAATTCGTCTCCTTTCTGAATCGGCATGCCACCGTTTTCAGGAGCAAAATCTTCCCCTACCGTATTCTTGGTGCGTACCGTATAAGTCTCTCCGTCTACCATGAAGTAATAAGAAACCAGATGTCCCTTTTCACTTGTCAGTAAAACTTTTGCATCCGTCTCCTGACCAAATTCATTAAGCAGTCGTTCCACATTGACCATGTCTTCACCGGGACCTGATTGCAACTTTTGCACTCCCCACAAAAGGCCTAAGACTAAAAAGATGAGTCCACCCACAAATGCAAGACTTTGCAATAAGTGTTTTTTCTCTACCTTCTTCCTTATCCGATTGAGCGGCGTATCTGCCGTTTTGTTCAGGTTGAATCCGTAATAGAATTTTTTATCACGAAGCTCGATGTCGAGTTCGCATAATTGATCTTCAATAAAAAATGAGTATGACTTAGACTCGAGCACTTCGAAGTCTATCATCATAATTTTGCTATTACAATAGACGAGTAGGTGTCCTGACTGAGCGCCATGATAAATGCCTACTACGTGTTTTTTTCCATTGTCAGCTAGGTATGTCCAATTGAGCTGGTTCACAATGCGTTTCGGTTTTCTGTAAATTGTAAATTGTAGTTTTCTCTCGTTTCCCGTTTTAGCTAGTTGTCACAAAATGCTCCTTCTAACTAAAACGTATTTATAAGATAATGGAAATTCAGCAAAAAAGCCACAGTAGAAAAGTTAAGGTCTGGCTATTATTGCAAACTTTTCCCTGTTTAGAATCGTATCTGACAATTAATTCTAATATCTTCAGCAGATAAACACTGATGTCTACTGATTTATAAAATAAAAACATCATGCATCATGACAAAAGAAGAAAAAGAAGCGCTTAAGGAAAAAATAATTGCAAAAATCGTCCAAACTAAAAAGGAGATTATCGAATTGAATGAATTGACCAAACCCATCTCACCCGAAAATTCAATTGGTCGAATCAGTCGAATGGATGCAATTAATAATAAGAGTGTTGCGGAAGCTGCATTAAGATCATCTAAAGAAAAGTTGAATAAATTAAATTTTGCATTGACAAAAGTAGATGCGGATGATTTTGGCGTTTGCATTTATTGCAAAAATGCGATTCAACCTGCTCGACTAATGTACCTACCTGAGAGTACGCGTTGTGTGAGATGTGCTGCTCGCTAATTTTAAGTAGATGCTTAAAACTAACAAATGTAATTAATTTGTTATTCGAAATGGTTTCACATCAAGTAGGGGCAAAAAAAACAGGGTACAAACGTAAAAAATTACGTAGCACCCTGTATAACCCCAAAAAACCAAATGAAAACTTCTTGCATCCCGACTTAACGGGAAGGGCCTTGCAGCCAATATATCTTTAAGTTAATTCTTATCGCTTTTACTCCTCAAATCTTTCTCTCTTTTTTGATGTCAATCTATTCATTGTTCATCAATATTAATTACGACCTTGTGACGCACTTGCAGATAGCAGGTCACGTACAAGTGTTACGTTTTCTCAAAAAAAATGAAGAATTATTGAAGATTTATCGTTTTTTCATAAATTTTAACAGCAAATCCTATGAAAAAACAGCAATTCAGAATTGTTTTATTTGTCTTGTTTAGTTAATAATAATTACCCAAAGAACACAATCAATAGAATAAAAACAACAAGTTAAAAGAAAATACAGTATAATATTTTTAAAAACACATCTCAACCTACAGAAAAAGAAGAAAAAACGGTTTTGAATAAATTCTTTTTGTTAAAAGTGTGTTAAAATAAATTTTAAGCAGTGGCAGCAAAACTAAAAAAAATATTCGTTTGCACCAATTGTGGTACCACTTCCCCAAAGTGGGAAGGCAAGTGTAATTCATGCGATTCTTGGAATACCTTTCAAGAGGAAACACTAGTAAAAGCAACGACTCAAGAAGAGAAGAAAAAAGTCTGGCAAGAAAGCAGTGCTAAAGACAAAGTCAAACGCCCTATAGCATTACCTGATATCGTAACAGGTAAGACGGAGCGACTTGTATGCCCTGACGCCGAGTTCAATCGCGTTCTTGGTGGTGGTATTGTTCCCGGTTCATTAATTTTAATTGGAGGCCAACCCGGTATTGGTAAATCTACCCTAATGCTTCAGTTAGCATTACAAACTCCAATCAAGATATTATATGTGTCTGGTGAAGAAAGTGAAGAGCAAATCAAAATGCGTTCTGACCGTATTGGTGCGCCTAGCTCTGAATGTCTTATTTTTACAGAAACTAATATTACTAAAATATTGACTCAAGGTCAACAACTCATGCCAGACCTTATGGTCATCGATTCGATACAAACACTTTCTTCTCCTCATATTGATTCAGCACCCGGCAGTGTCTCTCAGGTGAGAGAATGTGCAGGTGAGTTACAGCGTTTTGCAAAAGAAACTAAAATACCAACCATCGTTATTGGACACATCACCAAGGAAGGTTCTTTGGCTGGTCCAAAACTTTTGGAACACATTGTTGATACCGTTTTGCAATTTGAAGGGGACCGAAATTATTCGTATCGTATTCTTCGTACTATTAAAAACCGTTTTGGTTCTACAGATGAACTTGGCATTTACGAAATGCAGGCCAATGGATTACGTGAAGTTTCCAATCCTTCTGAGTTATTACTTTCGCAAACCGATGAACTTCTTAGCGGTAGTACTGTTTCAGCTACTATAGAAGGTATTCGTCCGATGTTGATCGAAACGCAGGCTTTGGTAAGTACTGCTGTTTATGGTAATCCTCAGCGAACGGCTACTGGTTTTGATTTGCGACGTTTGAGTATGTTGCTGGCCGTATTGGAAAAACGTTGTGGTTTTCAGTTTGGACAAAATGATGTTTTCTTAAACATTGCTGGTGGTATAAAAGTAGATGATCCGGCAATTGACTTGGCGATTATTGCTGCCTTGATTTCATCACTGGAAGACGTAGGCGTTAACAATAATATTTGTTTTGCAGGCGAGATTGGATTGTCGGGTGAGATACGTGCTGTAAATCGCGTGGAGCAACGAATACAGGAGGCGGACCGATTGGGCTTTGAACAGATTTTTATTTCTAAATATAATACGAAGGTGGATCAGGCTCGTTTTGATATTGAGATTATTATGATTGGGAAGGTGGAGGAGTTATATTCTCGGTTGTTCGAGTAGCGCTGTGCTTTACTCGACCCGACTTTTAGTCGGGATTAATCGTGGGGAATCCCTTTGGGATTGTTCTTGTAATGTGTGTGTGCTTTTATTCGTTTACATATATAAGGCAAATTTTGATTGTCATTTTGATTATAGTTTTTCAATGAAAAATTCTGAGGCTTCTGCTGTTTTACTTTTTGATGGGGTTTGCAATCTTTGCAATGGCTTTGTGCAGTTTATTGTGAAACGGGATCCAGAGGCAAAAATTCATTTTACTTCCTTACAATCTGATGTTGCGAAATCTATTTTGCGAAAGCATCAGCTACCTACCGAACATTTGCATTCTGTTGTTTTCGTTCAAGATGGCATTGCGCACACTCAATCTTCTGCAGGGCTTCGTGTTTTGAAAACGCTTGGCTTTCCTTGGAGTCTATTTTATCTATTTATCATTTTTCCAAAAGGTCTTCGTGATGCTGTTTATGATTGGATAGCTGTTAATCGTTATCGCTGGTTTGGTAAGCAGGAAAGCTGTATGATTCCTGATGCCGATTTGAGTAAGCGTTTTTTAGATTAAAGTTGAAACAGGAAGACTGAAGATGGAAAAGGCTGGCCCTTAACCTCAAAACTATTAAAACTCAAGTTCAAATATCAAACTCAAGCTCAATTTCACACAGAGCGCGTTTGTGGAAATTAATCTTGATTCTTGAGATTGAATTTCTTATTAGCAGCCAGCATACGAAGTACGAAGACAGCAAGTCCAGACTAGTCCAAATCTCTATATCTCAAATAAATAGATTCGAATGGCACTTTAGAGTAAATATTGTCCACCAGCCAAACAGGTTCGGTCTTCAGGTTTTCGCTTTCCGGTCTTTTACCAAAATCTAGGAACCAACTACTTGTCCTTTCTTGTTATTATCCTTAATTTCGCAACTCTTATTTTGGGTAGCCCGTTAAAACTACCTTAAAAGTATATTAAAATCGTTCTCTAACAAAGAACCTTTAAAATTAAAAAAAATGGATACCAAGCAAAAAAGGACAGAAGTCGCTGCTATATTGAAGGAGCCTAAGCTAAATGAGAAATTTCTCGTAAAAGGCTGGGTAAAGGCTTTTCGTGCCAATCGATTTTTAGTTCTAAATGATGGTTCTACTATTAATAGCCTTCAGATCGTCGTTGACTTTGAAAACTTTGATGAGGAGTTGATTAAGCAAATTAGTTTCCATTCATGTGTGGCAGTAAGTGGTACATTGGTTGAATCACAGGGTTCTGGTCAAAGTATTGAGCTCAACGCTGAAAATATCGAAATACTTGGTGGTTCTAACCCAGAAGTATATCCAATTCAGCCTAAGAAGATGACGATGGAATTCCTTCGGGAAAAAGCACACTTCAGAATGCGTACCAATACCATGAGTGCAGTGTTCCGAATTCGCCACGCCATTGCTTACGCGATTCACAAATATTATAATGACAACGGTTACTACTGCATGCACTCTCCTATCATTACGGGTAGTGATGCAGAAGGTGCTGGTGAGATGTTTCGAGTATCAACAATAGATCCTGATAATGTTCCAAAAACAGAAGATGGAAAGGCTGACTACAGTGCAGACTTTTTTGGAAAGGCCACCAACTTGACAGTATCTGGTCAGTTGCAAGCTGAGATCGGTGCACTCGCACTTGGTAAGGTGTACACATTTGGGCCAACCTTCCGTGCAGAGAACTCTAACACTTCGCGTCACCTTGCAGAATTTTGGATGATCGAACCTGAGGTGGCATTTAACGATATTTATGACAACATGGATTTGTCAGAAGATTTTGTAAAATACTTAATCAATTATATTCTTGACAACTACCCCGACGATCTTGCTATTCTGGATCAACGTATACAGAACGAAGAGAAGAACATGAAAGCTGACTTACGTCGCCCGATGGGATTGATCGAGACACTGAAATTTGTAGTTGGCAACAACTTTGAGCGCATCACTTATACCGAAGCGATCAACTTGTTGAAAAACTCTAAGCCTTACAAAAAAGGACGTTTTGAATTTGAGGTAGAATGGGGTAAAGATTTGTCAGCAGAGCATGAGCGTTGGTTAGTAGAAAAACATTTTAAGCGTCCGGTAATTGTTCGGGATTATCCGAAAGTATTCAAAGCGTTCTACATGCGCTTGAATGATGATAACGAAACAGTAGCTGCCATGGATGTACTTTTCCCTTACATCGGTGAGGTGATTGGTGGTTCACAAAGAGAGGAACGTTACGATGTGCTAAAAACTCGTATGGAAGAGATGGATGTGCATGCGGATGAATTGTGGTGGTACTTAGAGTTACGCCAGTTTGGTGGATGTCCACATGCTGGTTTTGGATTGGGATTTGAGCGAATTGTTCAGTTTATTACGGGTATGTCTAATATTCGTGATGTGATTCCTTTCCCGAGAACTCCTGGTAGTGCGGAGTTTTAGTAGCTCGCAGGCTCGCTAGGATGAAGACACAGATTTAAAGGATTAGAACGGATAGGAGAACGGATTTTTTTTCGTGCGTTTTATTGACATCTTTTCCTTGCATGAGAATTGAGACAGCTAATCGGAGTATGCCCCTGTCTAAGTCCCAAATAAAATCCCGAATCTATAAGTTATAGGTTCGGGATTTCTTTTTGCGACAGCAACAACCAAATGCATATATTTGTGTTTAAATATTCGGATTAAACTCCAAAAGTTATCAAGCAATAAAACTCAACCATGCTAGAAGTAAAGAATTTAACGAAGACCTATCAATCTGCCAATAAGGAATTAACCGTTTTAGATGGAATTAATTTCAAGATAGAGCCAGGCGCGACCTTTTCTATTATCGGACCATCTGGTAGTGGAAAAACAACCTTACTAGGTTTGTGTGCTGGACTTGACCGCGCAACTAGTGGATCGGTTTCTTTGAATGGTGTACTAATGGATGATCTCAATGAAGATGAGCGAGCTGCTTTACGCAATAAGTATGTTGGTTTTATTTTTCAAAATTTCCAATTAATTCCTACACTTACTGCATTAGAAAATGTGATGGTTCCAATGGAATTAAAAAAAGAAAGTGGCGCTGCAAAAAAAGCAATGACTTTATTAGAACGTGTGGGATTAGCAGATCGACACGACCACTACCCTACTCAACTTTCGGGTGG
>CALGLS010000235.1 GCA_937959375.1 uncultured Saprospiraceae bacterium | reverse complement strand
TGTTGCGGATACTCATGAGCGTGGGAATATGTCAGAATTAATTTCTGGAAAATTTTCAGCAGAACAAATGGCTGATGTTCAGAAAGGTCCGGTAGATAATTATGTTGACATAATTAATAATGAATGGGGGCAAGAATTGGGGAAAGTGTTGAAGAAAAAATATGCGATTAGTAGACAGACAAAATGGACCGAAGAATTGTTGGCTAATTATTTAAACGATGTGCAAAGTTATTACAGTTGGACTTTGGGGATAAGTTTCGAACCCTTTCGGCCCGATGAAATATTACTAAGGAGGTTCACTAAAAAGCTGAATATGATTATGCAAGAAGTGCCGAGTAAATAATTTTGTTACTTACTTTTTGTCTTTGGGTATTAGAATGAATTTACCGTTTTTGCTAGTGTCGGGTATGATGCTGTAGTTGTTTTTGATATAGTTTGTACCAGCAACATTCCACTGCTCAATCGAATTAAACCAATCTTTGGAACTAACTTTTGCATAATGCAATTTACTATCGCTTAAAACAGCATTCTTAAGATTGGCATAACTCAAATTAGCTCCAGTTAAATCAGCATTAGTAAAGTTAGTTTCAACTAAGCTGGTGTTACTTAAATCAGTTTCAATTAAAATAGCCTCCATTAACTTTGCTCTTTTAAAAGAGGATTCGCTACAATTGGCTTTACTTAGATTTGCTCTTTTTAAATCAGTTCCAAACATTCTTGCTTTAACTAAGGTTGCATTTTGTAAAGATGTATTTTGTAATAGAGACCACTCAAAATCTGTATTTGTCGCATCCACTCCATTCAACCGAGCATCAGACAAGTCAACTCCACGCAAATCCACATCTCTCAAATCAGCTCTATTTAAATCCACCCATTTTAAGTCAGAACGTCCTAGATTCGCTCCTCTTAAATTCGCATCACTTAGCTTAGCTCCCCAGAAGTCAGACCCCCATAAATTGACACCAGATAAATCGGCTTTACGCAAGTCCGCACCCCTTAGTTTAGCCTCTTCCAATTTTGCCCATCTCAAATTAGCTCCGTTTAAATCAGCATCCATCAAATCAGAACCAGAGAAATCTCCTTTAGACTTTATTTGATTAAATGAATTCGAATCCAACTGCATCTTTGATAAAGCCAATAATAACTGGCCTCGTTCAGGACTCAGTTTTCTACTCGACAAACTATCAGCATCCAATTGACCATACGGTTTCAAAGAGTAACTCAAAACCGCAGCTCTGTCAATCGTGACTTGACTTAAAGTGCGTTTTGGATTATTAGCTAATTCTTTATCTATTTTGTTAAAAAGATTATTTACCAAATCTCCCATCCCACTATTTCGAATCGACTGCATCAACAAATTTTGCTGAACGATTTGTTGCTGCTGAAATATTTCTTGTGACTTATAAATATGGTTTTGGCGAATCATTAAAAAACTACCAACAACTCCAGTTAGAATAATGAGAAAAGATTTCAATAGCCAAATTAGTGGTTTTGACTTATCAGGTAATTCAGTTCCATCGGATGATTTTCTTTTCCAAAACAACCAACCTAAAACAAAGAGGCTAGTGAATACAAGACAAGCAACAAACCCCAGAAGAAACGAAAAACGAGCGACATCAAAAGGCATCATTAAATTGGAAAGCCCCCACCCAATGAATGTGCCTATCAACAGCGCAATGAAAAAACCTTTTTTACCTTTCATGAAGTAAAGTTAGTATTTTTAAAATGCAAAAGAAAAAGAACGAATAACTGTTCTATTGGATAGACTTCGTGTCAATAGAATGAAACGAAGTGTTCTCTAATTCGAAAATAATCTTTACCTTGTTTTCAAACAAGTTTCGAAATTATGGCAGATATTCGCGAATCAAACTTTTGGGTAAGCTTACTCAAAAAAATAATAAAAATCATTCTGAAGAATATGGGGATTCGGACGACCGCACCAACGCACAACCAACACGTGGTGCCTCACCCCGAAGGTTGGGCAGTTAAAGGAGAAGGGAATGAAAAATACACCGCAGTATACGACCGTCAAGATCAAGCCATCGAACGCGCACGTGACATTGCGATCAATTACAGATCTTCAGTTATCATCCACCGTAAGGATGGGACCATTCGAGATCGCATGAGTTATGATTAAATTGCTTTGATACAAGATTATTGCATAGCTCGTTGAGCAGCAGCTCGCTCTGCCATTTCCCGCAAAGCAGTATAGCCCAGTGAACCATCATTGCGCTCCACTGTTCGTCCTTTTTCATCTAGAAAAAGTAAAGTAGGAAAAGCAGACACGTTATAAATCGTTGCTAAATTAATTCCATTGCCTTTTTCTGCATCGACCTTGTAGCTAATAAAATTTTCTTGAAAAAATTCTCCCATCGCCTTGTCCGGGAAAACCTCCTCGTCCATCAGCTTACACGGAAGACACCAGGTCGTATAAAAATCAACAAAGACAAATTTATTTTCTTTTGCAGCTGCGTCTAGTACCGCTGACAATGATTCGGATTTTACAAAGTGAACCCCATCTTTTTTTATTGGTTTGGTATTGACGGAGCTACTGCCTTTAGAGCCTCTGCAGCTTGATAGGAGTAGAGTGGTGGCTAGTAAGCTGAGAATGAGTATCTTTTTCATAATGGGTGATTTAATGTTAAAGTTGATTCGAAACAACTTATAAGTAGCGGAACGAAAAGACTCCGTCATAGTTATATGGTTACTAACGATCAGGCGGCAAGTTAAGTTTTATTCCGAAGGAGAGAATCAATTACTTTATGTTTTTTATAACAATTGTCCTTGAAAGTAATGTTTATAATCAGTGAATCGGATGATTTGGAAAAGAGAGAAAGGATAAGAAATAAGGCAGTTTTTCGAAAGACATGCCTAAGGATTGAAGCCTAAATTAGGATAACTGCTTTGACAAATCACTGTTTCTTTCAGCTAATACAGTTTCGTAAACCTTGATCGTTTGCGTAGTCATTGCCTCTTTTGAAAAGGACTGAACCGTTTTTTTTGCATTCTGCGAAAGCTCTTTGCGATGAGAATTACTGATGATTAAGCGCTCAAGTTGGGCAGCAAGTTTGGCAGGATTACGAGGAGGTGCGAGCAAACCGTTTTCTTCGTGTTGAATAACTTCAGGAATACCACCAGTGGCAGTTGCTACGATAGGAACCTCACAAAGTTGAGCGTCGAGTAAAGAGGTGCCAAGTCCTTCTGTTTTACTAGTAAGCAACAGGATATCAATACTTGGTAGAATGTCAGTTATGTCTTCTCTAAATCCCGTCAAAGTAATTCTATCATCTAGGCCTTTTTGAGTAATCAAATTTTTGATATCTTCCTCTTCTCCACCGTCGCCACCAATGATGAGAAAATGCACATCACTGTGATTCTTAACAATAATTGCAGCAGTATTTACAAAAGTGAAATAATCTTTATGAGGTGCAATAGAGGCAACATTTGCGATAATCGTTTTGTCTCTAGAAATTTTGAATTCCTTATGCAAATTAATTTTGCGACTATTCTTAAAGCGATTAAGGTCAACACCTGATCGTACAACCGTCAGTTTTGAAGGATCCTTGATATCAGGTAGCATTACTTGCTGAATAAAATTTGAAACGCAGATTATTTTTTTGATAGAAGGGTGATTGTACTTCCACTTAGATAGCGGATTGCGACGAATCGGAAAATCAACTCTTCGACTCAAAATTACTGGCACATCCATCTTAAACAAACTAGCCGCAATACAAGCGTAGGTGTGTGCATGTGAGTCATGCAAATGTACCAGATCAACTTTAAGTGTTTCCACTAGTATGTCAATCTTTTTTCCAATGAGTGGATTGACCGAAGCTAATTTTTTATAACTGTAGTGAGGAATGTTGTGCTTAGTGCAATATGCTTCCATCATCGATTCCTTAACACAAAGTACCCATTGTTGGTGACCTTTAAGGGCAAGTGTTTCCAGAAGGTAAGCAATTTGTTGCTCGCCCCCGCGCCAGGATATTGCTGATGAAACATGCAAGGTTCTCATATAACTTTGATCGTTGGGAGGTATTATTGAATTGGAAATAGGAGGTGGGAAGTTTACTCGATTGCGGAATTCCGCGTTTGTAGTCAACTTCCCATCTCCAACTTCCTACTCGAATTAGGTTTATAGCTTAGTACACTGTAAAATAAGCATCCAAAAATTAAAGAAATTTATGTTACAGTGTACTTAGTCTCTAATTGTTTGAGTTTTTGATATTTCAAATAAACAAGCCAGGCATTTCGTCTACTAATAATCCATCCATTTTTGCCGTCAAGGAATGCGCGCTTGAGGAATAAAGTTTTTAAAAAACGACTGATCGGTGACAAGTACATTTTTATAAAAGAAGCTTTCTTCCCATTGGCAAACATATCCTCTGCTGCTAGTTGTGAGTAGGTTTCGATGCGTTTTTTGTGATCATCCAGAGTGCTGTATGAGTAATGATACAGTTTGCCTGAAAGTCTTTCTATCTGATAGTTTGCAGGGTATTTCAACTTCTCATGCACATATGCACCGACCCAATATACTTCATTTCGATCAAAAAGCCGGATTTTCCAGTCAGGATACCAGCCACTATGTTTAATCCACTGACCACAAAAATTATTAATACGATCTAAAGCATAAACTGTTCCAGCCCTAAGAGAGAGCTGTTTTATCTGAGCAATCAACTCTTTGGATAGCACCTCATCTGCATCAACTGAAAGTATCCAATCGTGGTAAGCTCTACTATTTGCAAAATTTTTTGCTTTAGCATAACCTTCCCATTCTCTTTGAATCACTCGAGCACCGTATTCCTCAGCAATAGCTCTAGTATTATCAGTGCTGAAAGAATCCACCACAAGTATATCATCCACTACGGTCTTAAGCGCAGAAAGGCACTTAGCAATATTTTGCGCCTCGTTTTTGGTGATGATTATTGCGGATATTTTTGGCATAAAAAAAGAATCGATTGTTAATGTTTAGCAGCGTTTTTTAGGATGTTATTATTTTTTTGGAAAAATAATAGTTGGAAGTTGGAGGTGGGAAGTTCACTCGATCGAGGAATCTCGCGTTAGCAGGAATCTTCCCACTTCCCACTTCCATCTTCCATCTCTCCTCAAACCACCTTACCAGAAGCAATAAAATAAGGATTCAATAAATTCTCTTTATTGTAACGCAAAGGTTCTCGCGTATCATTGTCCAGTACTTTTCCACCAGCTTCTTCTAACACAATTTGCGCGGCAGCAGTATCCCATTCCATCGTTGGTGCAAGCCGTGGATACAAATGGGCGTTCCCCATAGCGATGATCAAAAACTTCAGAGAGCTACCTGTTGCAACTAACTCTGGTTGATCAAGTGCATCTACAAATGATTGTGTCGATTCATTGAGATGTGATCGAGAACAAACAACACGGAGTTCTTTGTCAGTCATCGTGAAGGTATTGGCTTCCAACTTTCGTTCTTCAGTAGAAGAAACTAAATGAGAACCTTCACCTTTTGCAGCCCAATACATTTCGTCAAGAACGGGAGCATATACAACACCCATTACAGGCATTTGATTATGGATCAATGCAATGTTAACTGTAAACTCACCATTGCGTTTGATAAACTCTTTTGTACCATCCAAAGGATCTACTAACCAGTAGTGATCATACCCCTTTCGGACATCGTAATCCACTTGTTTATTTTCCTCTGATATAATAGGAAAGAGTTGCTCTAGTTTTTCAAGTCCAGCACAAATAACTTTATTGGCAGCTTGGTCGGCAAGCGTTAGTGGTGAATCATCTGATTTGTGATCGACTTGGATGTCACCGCTTTTATTGTAAACTTTTAAAATAGCTGCACCGGCTTCACGTGCGATTGGTAAAATTTGTAGTGCAAGTTTTTTGTAATCCATTTTTATTATTTTCGATAGTTTTTAAACTAAATTGCATTGTTGACGTAATAATGTGAAGAATACACATCTTAAGTAATTGCAAAAGTATCAAATTCTAGTATAATGAAGAAAGTATTAGTAACGGGTGGCTGTGGATATATAGGTAGTCATACCATTGTTGAACTAATTAATAACGGATTCGAAGTCGTTTCTGTTGATAGTAACATTAATTCTGACAAAGCAGCCTTAGCAGCTATAGAAGAAATTACAGGTGAAAAAGTAGAAAATCACACCTTTGACCTCTGTGACCTTGAAAAAACAAGGGCTTTATTTAAAGCGCATCCAGATTTTGTTGGTGTTATACACTTTGCAGCTTTAAAAGCAGTAGGAGAGTCTGTTGATAAACCTTGGGAGTATTTTCACAATAACCTCAACAGTCTTCTAAATATCATGACTTGTGTCAAAGAATTTGAAGTGAATAACCTCATCTTTTCTTCTTCTTGTTCTGTTTATGGAAATGCGAAAGCACTACCGGTAGACGAAAGTACACCAATGGAACCAGCAGAAAGTCCCTATGCTAGAACCAAGCAAATGGGGGAGCACATGCTGCGCGATTTTTGTGTAGCGAATAAAGAAGTTAACGTAGTATTGCTACGCTACTTCAATCCTGCTGGTGCGCATGAAAGTGGTAAGATGGGAGAATCTCCTGTTAATGTTGCGCTCAACTTAGTGCCAGTTATCACCGAAGTAGCAATTGGAAAGCGAAAGCAATTATTCGTACATGGTGGGGATTACGGTACCCGAGATGGTAGTTGTATCCGAGATTATATCCACGTAATGGATTTGGCGAATGCCCACACAAGATCTTTGGTTTTCCTTACGGAAAAAAGAAATAATACCAACTGCGAAGTTTACAATCTTGGCATTGGAGAAGGAGCTTCAGTACTAGAGGTCATTAATGCTTTTGAAGCAGTCTCTGGAGAAAAGTTAAATTATGAAGTTGGGCCACGACGTGCGGGTGATGTAGAAGCAATCTACTGTAGTTACGAAAAAGCTTCAACCGAACTAGGTTGGAAGCCAACTCGCAGTATTGAAGATATCATGCGTACAGCCTGGGAATGGGAGAAAAAACGCTCAGCAGTCAACTCTTAGCGAATAATCGCTTGATTTAGAGCAATATAGCAATATTGTCTGATGTGTAGACCATTGGTTAATAATGTAATATATTAAATTAACAGATATAAACTAATATCTTTGCTATTTTCGATGATTCTTGTCATCTTTGTAAGGATCGCTTCGGTGATCACCAAGTATTATGGGTTACGTTCTTTTATTAGAACAGTCATAGGGTGTCCATAGTCTTGTTGCCTTGTCGAGTTCTGCTCGGCAAGGTATTTTTTTTGCACGAATTGGTTAATGTTCTAAGAAGTATGCAGCAGGGAAAGCCTTATTTTACTTCGCGACTACTAACATTGAAACTTCACTACAAGTCTCTTTCAAGAAAAGCCCGCTGCATGACTGTAAAAGGCATTGTCTTTACCTCTGGAATAGTTTCTCCATCGACTTCCTCACCACCAGTTACACTAACCGGTTCTTCTTTGCCTGCCAGTATTTCAAAAACGATTTGACCATCTCGCATCTCATGAGACGCTAGAATTAATGAACCTTGTACCACATACCAGCTCACCAACTTATTTTCAAAAAGATAGCTTTCAAGTTTGATGGAGTTGTCTTCGTCTACCACGTAAAGTCCATTTTCTGCATCTAGGGTTTTTAGAATGTAAGGCTTACTTGTTTCAGCTTTATCGCCAAAGGTAGTGAGCCAGCTATATTCACCAACTTTGTCGGTTGCTTCAATGCGCATGTGCATAGGTAATGTTTGTACCAATCCTGAGCCTTTTGATATCTTGAGTTCACCTTTCCATTTACCGAGCCAGTCATCTGGAAACTTAGTGTCCGTTTTTACGTTTGAAGAGGGTGCCGAAGGAGGACTTGTATTCGTGCGCTTTTCTGTGACTTTTGGCGTACATGCCACCAAGCTTAAAGTTATGACTACGAGAAGGAATTTTAATGTTTTCATGATAAAGAAGCGTTTTAAAAGTTAGGAGACTCAAAAAAATGAGACTAAAAATTAACTTTGCAAATCTAAAGGCAAAAGTTTGATTAAATAAAAGATTCAAAAGGCCTTATCAATATTACACCAATTTACTGATTATGAAAAAGTATTTATCAATTCTACTGTTTCTTTTCATCCTAAATTTTTCGTTTGCTCAATCCAAGTATTTCCAACAAGAAGTAAATACTAAGATTGATGTAATACTAAACGACTCAAGTCATACCCTTAACGGAACTATTGAAATCGAGTACATCAACAACTCACCGGATGACCTCAATGAAATTTATATCCACCTTTGGGCCAACGCTTATAAGAATAGAAAAACAGCTTTCGCAAAACAGAAAGTTAGCCAAGGAAGTGGTTCTTTTTATTTTGCAAAAGGAGAAGAATTAGGGCGATTCAAAAAACTCAATTTTACGGTTGATAACAATACCGTAGAATGGAATTACCATAATGGACAGGCTGATATTGCCGTTCTAAAATTAGTACAAACGCTAAAACCCGGCGATCGCATTACGATTAAGACACCACTAAATTTAAATATTCCTGCCTCCTTTTCTAGACTAGGACACGTTGGTGAATCATACCAACTCACACAGTGGTTTCCTAAACCTGCCGTTTATGATAAAACAGGATGGCACCCAATGTCCTATGTCGATATGGGCGAGTTTTACTCAGAGTTTGGTTCCTACGATGTGAAGATTACCTTGCCGGAAAATTATGTAGTAGGCTCCACTGGTGTATTGCAAAACGAAAGTGAAAAAACATTTTTACAAAAACGAATCAACGAGACGTCTAAGATCCTTGCCGGAAAAACAGCAAAGGATTTCAAGGCAATGAAAGATACCTTCCCCGATTCAAGTCCGAATATGAAAACGCTGCACTACAAAGCTGAACAAGTTCATGACTTTGCAATTTTTGCTGACAAGCGATTCTATGTTCAAAAAAGTGAAGTGACATTAGCTTCGGGCAAAAAAGTGGATACTTGGGCCATGTTCACCAACGCAGAAGCCGAGATGTGGAAGAAAGGTATTTTTTATGTTGATCGTTCCGTCAAATTTTACTCGAAGCACGTTGGAGAGTATCCCTACCCACATGCCACCGCAGTCCAAAGTGCACTCAGTGCCGGAGGTGGAATGGAATATCCAATGATTACAGTCATCGGACTTATGGGTGACCCACAGTCACTAGATGGTGTGATTACCCATGAGGTTGGGCACAACTGGTTTTACGGAATTCTGGCCTTCAACGAACGCGATCACGTTTGGATGGATGAAGGAATGAACTCCTACTACGATCACCGATATACAGAGCAATATTATGAAGGCGAGAGCATAGAGTTTTTACCAGACTTCATGATGAAGAATACAGATTATGGATTGTTAGAATTGGCCTACCTATATCAAGCACGTAGAAATGCAGACCAAGCTCCAGCCACTCATTCTGAGGAATACTCACGTATCAATTACTTCTTAGGTGGTTATGAAAAACCAGCGGTCTCTTTCAAGATTTTAGAAAAGTATTTAGGTACTTCGAAGTTCGATGAAATCATGAAAAGTTTTTATGAAGCTTGGAAGTTTAAACATCCTGATCCAACGGATTTCAGAAGTCATGTAGAAGCACGCACCGACAAAAATCTATCCTGGTTTTTTGATGGTTTAATCAACTCAAATAAAAAAACAGATTACGCATTCAAGCGTTTGAATTCGGGAGGAGATAACTTGAAGTTAAAAATAAAAAATAAAGAAGCAAACCCAGCACCATTTCCAGTCATGGCGATGAAAGATTCTACAGTCGTTCGTACGGAATGGTTTGATGGATTTACTGGAAGTAAAGAACTCGCATTCCCAAAAGGAGATTACGACAAATTAATCATTGATAAAGATCACCTGACACTCGATCTGTATCGACAAAATAACACGATCAAAACAAGTGGCCTTTTCAAAAAAATGGCACCCATTAACTTGCAATTTTTAACTGGTGTTGAAAATTCGAAAAAGAACACTTTGTTTTGGTTGCCACTAATTGCTTGGAATAACTATGATAAGACCATGCTTGGTCTGGGACTTTACAATTCGAGTATCCCAAGTAAGCGATTTGAATTTGCCCTGGCACCGATGTACTCGATAGCATCTGGCGATGTGGTAGGAGTAGGGAGATTGAGGCTAAATGCATTTCCAAATACAGATTTTTTGAAAAAGGTGAGTTTTGGGCTTGGCGCCAAAACATTTAATTCCAATTACAGTCCGCGGCATAAATATTATTCTAGTTACAGACGCTTGATGCCTTCACTGACCGTTGAATTGGGTGCTAAGGCCAACAAGTCGTTTGCACATCGAGTAAATCTACGCAGTCTTTGGATCTGGGAAGAGAATGGTGTTTTTGAACAGGATTCTACAGGAACTCGTTTTACAGGAACCGAATATGACCGATCAGTGATCAATGAAATTTCATACGCAGGAGAAAACAATCGTGCGGTAAACCCATTTAGCTTTAAGCTTGCGCTAGAACAACAAAAATTTAAAGTAGGAGCAAATGATGAAAATTATTTAAAAGCAACTTTAGATCTGAATTTGAATTACACTTACGCGAAAGGAAAAAATGTTTCATTCCGAATTTTTGGAGGCTACTTTCTTAAAAACACGCGAAGAGATTTGGTATTGGCCAGTGATGGTTTTGCTCGAGGTAATATATATTTTGGAGGCGAAGGCTCTACCGATTATCGCTACGATGACTTCTATCTTGATCGCAATGCAACGGAAGGAATATTCTCTCAACAAATTCATATTAGAGATGGCGGATTTAAGAATGCGTTAAGAGGTCAAACTCAATTCGGAGATGTCAATGATTATTTGTTTGCACTAAATATAAAAGGAGATCTTCCTAAAGAATTGCCCTTTAATTTACCGCTTAAGCCCTACTTTGATGTTGGTTATATGAATGACAGCCACAAAACATTTGGTGAATTGAATGCATCTCATACCTACTACAGCGGTGGATTGATGCTCGATTTTTTTAACGGAATACTTGGCGTTTATTTCCCAATTGTCAATTCAAAAGCCTTGAAGGATGATTACGGTTCCATTGGTCTTGGTACTGATGCTGAAAATAGCAGTAGTTTTGAAACCTATTTAAAAAGGATCACCTTCTCACTAGATATAAATCGCGCCAACCCATTTGAGCTAATCGATAAAATACAGTTTTAGGGGAAGACTGAAGTTTCCCACAATACAAAGAGCCCGTTAACGCAATACTAGGTTAACGGGCTCTTTGTATAACGGGCTCTACGTCAGAAGAAAACTTCCAACCTCCAACTCCCAACTTCTAACTCATTTCGCCTCAGCCAAATAATAAACCTCCGAACAATTCTCCTGAGTGAATATCTTCCGCGCCATCTGCTGCAAACCCTCAGCTGTCACTTTCTGATAATGCAACACTTCCTCATTAATCAACTCAGGTCGATCCATCGCTTCAAAAAAGGCAAGGTTAATCGCTTTGTTAAGTACAGATGCCTCTGAAAAAATTAAGGTACTCTCTACTTTGTTTTTTACTTTTTGTAATTCATGTTCGTTCACTAATTCTGTTTTGATCAACTCCAGTTCCGCCCAAATTGCCGCTTCTGCATCTTCCAATGAAACACCCTCGCTAGGCTTCCCTTCAATAATCAAAAGTCCTGGGTCGATGCTGCCAGTTATGTAAGCATCAATCTCCGTAAAAAGTCGACGCTCTTTCAAAAGACGACGAAATAAACGAGAACTACTACCATTGCTCAATATGTCAGAAAGCAAATCAAAGGTATAGTACGAATCTTCATCACGCCCCGGACCATGAAAAGCTAAATACATCGCATTCCTTGGCACCTTCGTATCCTGTATGCGTTTGTGAAATTCTTTTTGAACAGGTTCTTTCGGGATGTCTTTTTTGAGAACTGGACCTTTGGGAATGTCACCAAACCATTTTTTTGCAAGCACTTTTACTTCCTCTATAGTTACCTTTCCGGCTACAGCCAAAACAGCATTATTCGGTTGGTAATGTTTTTGATAAAATGCTTTGACGTCCTCTAAGGTCGCTTCCTCAATGTGCTTAGGAATTTTTCCAATCGTAGGCCAACTGTAAGGATGAACCTTGTAAGCCAACTCAGAGATATGATGCCAAGCGTCTCCATAAGGTTGATTAAGGCAACTCTCTTTGAATTCCTCAACGACTACTTTTCTTTGCACATCAAGTGACTGCTGGTTGATGTTGAGGCTAAGCATTCTGTCTGACTCCAACCAAAAAACCAATTCCATATTCTCTGCAGGTACGATGTCATAGAAGTTGGTAATGTCGTTATTGGTAAAGGCATTGTTTTCGCCACCTGCCATTTGAATGGGATCATCAAAGTCTGGTACATTGGCAGAGCCACTAAACATTAGGTGCTCAAACAAATGGGCGAAACCCGTTTTGTCAGGAGACTCATCACGACCTCCCACCTTGTACAAAAGATTGACCGCAGCCATAGGAGTACTATTATCTTCATGCACAATAACCTGAAGTCCATTATCTAATTGAAAACGTTCGTATTTAATCAAGGGAGTTGTTTTAATTGTAAATGCTAAAGTTTAGACGATTGTTCTACTAAACGTTGGTTTGGAGGGGATTGTTTTGATTCGCAAAGATAGTTTAATAAGTGGAAACTTGGAA
>CALGLS010000234.1 GCA_937959375.1 uncultured Saprospiraceae bacterium | reverse complement strand
TATTTTCGAACGGTTTTATCAATCCAAACAAGCAGATCAAAAGCTATATGGTGGCACTGGAATCGGTTTAGCTCTTGTCAATGAGTTTGCCCAATTGATGGGCGGAAGATCTTATGCGGAAAGTAAGCTTGGAGTTGGTAGTAATTTTTATTTTGAGCTACCAAAGAAAGTGGTTGCTCAAGAAAAACTGCTTGTCCCACAGATATCAGAGTTGCCGAGCGAGGAAGAAGTATTTTCTATTGGAAGTGATTTTACAATTCTGATTGTAGAAGATAATCATGATATGCGGGAATTCATCCACCAGTTATTGCATAAGAAATACAAACAAGTGCTATTAGCCCATAACGGAGCGGAAGGACTCGAAATTTTAAAGGAACATGGTACCGATATTCATCTTATCGTATCTGATGTGATGATGCCCGAAGTAGATGGCTTGACGATGCTAAAGGCAATCAAAGGCAATCCGGAATGGAGAGGAATCCCCGTAGTAATGTTGACCGCCCTAGCTGCCGAGCGCGATAAAATGACCGCTCTAACCATTGGTGTCGATGACTACCTGACCAAACCTTTCTCTGTTCCGGAATTGTTAATTCGCGTTCAGAATTTGCTTTTTAATTATCACCAACGCCTGGATTGGCAAAGCTCTCCGGAATTTCTGGAACAACAATCAGAAACCCATGAAAAAAATGACTCGAAGGTTGAAATCATTGCCAAAGAAAAAGAATGGGTAGATGAGCTGACCAGTTTTGTAGAAAACGCCTTAAGTGAATCCAACCTAAATGTAGATAGTCTGGCTACTGCTTTCTTTTTAAGCTCTCGTCAGTTGAACAGAAAACTAAAGGCCATCACTGGACTTTCTCCCGCCAAATTTATTAAAGAAATACGCCTCCAATCAGCTCGTAAAAAACTGGAGATGGGTGCTGCTATCTCTGTAACGGAAGTTGCTTATGATGTCGGATTTGAAAATGTATCCACGTTTTCTTCCGTGTTTAAAAATCGCTTTGGGAAATCACCTAGTACTTATTTGTTGAAGGTGGAGTAAAAGAAGGCAACTCATGCGAATTTATTCATTGAAACTTTGTCGAAGTAAACTTTAAAAGTTTAGTAAAGGTTATCTATTGAAAT
The DNA here is from genome assembly GCA_937959375.1 of uncultured Saprospiraceae bacterium. Classification (GTDB taxonomy): domain Bacteria; phylum Bacteroidota; class Bacteroidia; order Chitinophagales; family Saprospiraceae; genus CALGLS01. The sequence goes on along the minus strand of CALGLS010000234.1, from coordinate 18,956 downwards.
ACAGACATTAATTTCTATCCGTGATTCGCATAACTCAAGTTTAGTCTTTGTCCAGTGGCTGCCTTCTTTCTTTCAATTATATTATTCAGAATTCAAGAGGCCCACATTCGTAACGATCACAAGCCTCTTGAATTCTAAATTTCACACTGTCTTATTTTTACCTCGCATCATTTATATAAATTCTCTCTGAATAGATTTCTTCACCTATTTGTATTACTGTAAAGTATACTTGGCCATGAGACAAATGAAAGTCTCGCTTCCAATTTACAAGCACATTAGATCCCGATAATGATTCAGAAAAAACAAGCCTTCCTCTGCTGTCCATCAATTTAATACTAGTGTTATGTCCATGAGGATTGTTAACGTTTAAGGTAAAATGTCCTATACTCGGATTCGGAAATATCGATACTGGACTCTTACCTATTGATTCAAACAATACCGATTGAACATCAGAATATTCAAAGTGATCATCAAAATCAATTTGCTTTAGACGATAGTAGTTTGTGCCCTGCGATGGGTTTCGATCGACAAATGAATAATAGTTGATTTTACTGGTGGTTCCACTACCTTGTACAAAACCAATATTCTCCCAGGATTGACCATCAAGACTATTCTCTATTTCAAAACCCTTGTTTTGTTCTTCCGTAGCAGTTTCCCAATTTAATAGACAATCCATTCCTGTTCTTTCGCTGGTAAAACTGATTAATTCTACTGGCAAAGGTTCCAGGTTTTGAACTGTTACAGCATATATTTGGGGGTTAGGATTAGTACCAGAATTAGCTGATAGCTCTAAATCTAAATTCAAGGTTTGATTGGCTGAATTGCTTTTATAGTTTATGGTGTAAATAGCGGGAACATTATTGCCCGAAATAGAAGCGGTTAAGGTGATTCCCGGGGCACTACCATCAGATAGTTCAGCTGTTAGTTCCATTACCGCGTTATGATGTGCTGTATATATAATTATTTGCCTTTCCTCTGTACTTGCAGGAACTGTAAAAGCGAAACCTAGTCCTACACCATCACTGGTAGGGGTTTCTACTTGTAGGCCGCAACTTTGGTTGGTTCCAGAGTTGTGTGGCGGAAGGCCATCTGTAAATGTGAATTTATGGTTGATGTTAAACTGTCCAAGTCCTCGTAGGTTAAATCCATTTGTGGTAGCTGTTAAGTCAGAGATTCCAGCTGCACCATTTTTTCTAGTGCTTGGAGATAAATTAGTCTCTGTTCCTATTCCCCAAATGGCCCAATCTTCATAATTGGGTGTTGTTAAATCAAAATTAGAAACAGAACTATTATCAATGACATTTCCAGTTAATAAAGCTTGAGCAGTTATAAGGTTTGAATAAATAAAAAAAGATAAGAAAATAAGTAAGGATTTGAAAGGAAAATAAATGTAGCGTTTTTTCATAATTTGTTGATTGAAAGGTTAAAAAAAGTGAGTATTATTAATACCATATTGAAATACAAACATAGGTCAAAAGAGAATGGAGTATTGTTCAAAAACAGACAACTTTTATTCAAAAACGGACATTTGTTGGTGATCTGTAGCTGTTTTTTATTTGGTAACTGTCCAGTAGACCTCCAGAATTTTCTAAACTCAAATCTATGCTATGCAACTGGAAACGCCAATATTTAAGAAAAGCTAGAAAACTATTGGAAACTGGTGCTGCTATTTCAATCTCTGAAGTAGCTTATAAAGTTGGATTTGAAAACCAGTCAAGCTTCTCTAGACTGTTTAAAAATCATTTTGGGAAATCAAATCACCTAGTACTTATTTGTAAAAGACGAATTAACGAAATCATGTGCTGAATTTAAGCAGGTATTATAAAACGGAATGGAGTATTGTTTATCGCATACTAAATATTAGTTGATTATGACAATAAGTAGTTTAACGGAAGGCTAAAAACGGCTATGTCGACAAGCCAGCCTAAATGGACGTCTTGCGTATAGTCTCCCGTTGAGCGAGCCCACCTCATTCCGCACCAACAGTCTCACTTTGACTATTGGCATTTCCTCTACCATGATTTACCTTAGTTGTATTATAGGTCAAACTAAGATCCTTTGGTTTTCTGGAGGCTGAATTGGAGGCTAAGGCTGAGGTATCGAACACCTTAGCCTCAGCCTCCTCCTTAGCCTAATCATCTATTTATCACCAATAACATAAATCTTCTCCGAATAAATCTCCGTCCCAATCTGGGCCACTAAAAAATAAACTTCAAACTTCGGTAAGCTATCGAAGCGTTTCTGCCAGACGATTTCCGCTTCCAAATCAGAAAAACTTTCTGACCAGATCACCCGACCAATACCATCCAACAATTCGATGTGCGCTTTTCTTTGATCCGGATTCATGAGTTCTAAAGTAAACTGTCCATTATTCGGATTCGGGAAAACTTTTATTACTCCGTTTGCAGAGGTATTGAATTCCAACACGATTACATTGGATAATTCATACTGACCATCATAGTCAATTTGCTTTAAGCGATAGTAGTTATCGCCAGTTAAAGGACGTTCATCTATGAAAGAATAATTATTAGTGTTTTCGGTTGTTCCTATTCCTTCTACAAATCCAATGGTTTCAAAATCACGGCCATTGTTACTTCTTTGCAGTTCGAATCCGACGTTATTTTCTTCGCTGGCGGTTGTCCAAAACAAGTGATTTATGCTACCTTCATTTTTTCCGGTAAAGGCAACAAGGTCCACCGGTAAAGCACTTCCAGCAGGTTCATGAGGAATAAACTCAGAGAAATGATTGACGGTGAATTGCAAAATATGTTCGGTCCCTGATCCAGGACAATTATTCGAGATATAGGTTGGACTACCAATTAGGTCGCTAGTTCCATCATTATTGCCGTATTGGCAATCTTCATTCATACCAAAATAATGGGTGATATCAATATCGGCAGCAGTATGACTGGTCACCCCATTCATGCCGGAATTGGCTGCATTCATCGTCGCAAGATCTGCATCCGTAAAATAAAGCTGGATACCGACACCTGCTGGAAAGGCTGCATTGTTAGGATAGTTGCTGGAAGAAATATGATAATACCGAGGCAACAATTTAATGATTCCAGCTGGGCTTGATTGCGTCTCAATGGTACTACTTGGACGAAACTCTACCGTAACTGTTCCCAAATCAACTCCGGCAGGTGCATCAACAGCCAAAATAGTATTACTACCCGAAGCATCTTTGATATCTGTCCAGCCACCTCCAGCAACCACCGTGTTGGAAAAAGAAGAACAAGCATCCGCAGTGGCTGTTCCCGCTGAACAGCATTTACCATTATCACCAAAAATCCAACCATCGTCGTTCATGAGAGATGTCCTTGCACTCTCTCCTGCACAATACCTTGCAGAAATGTCATTTAAATTTACATTAGGTTGTACTGTTTGTCCAGCCCAGCCTATAAGGGTATTATCATAGTTTTGAACAGATAAACTAGTACCAAACAATATATTAAACATGGTCGTGACATTGCTAATAGTCCAAGCTCCTAAATCCTGATTAAAGGAAGTGGCTAAAAAATACATTTCACTCATATTGGTTACTGAACTTGTTTTAGTTCCCCAACCGTTTAGTGATCCATTAAATGCTGTTGCTTGTCGGAACATTCGAAGCATGTTGGTCACATTACTTACGTCCCAGTTATCCAAATTCTGATTGAAGGAAGTGGCTTCCCAAAATGTAGATTCCATATTCATTACATTACTCACATCCCAATTATTCAAAGGCTGATTAAAGGAAGTGGCTTGACGAAACATTAAGACCATGTTTTGCACATTGCCTGTAGTTGTTCCCCAACCATCAAGCGCACCATTAAATGCAGTAGCTTGTTGAAACATAGACTGCATATTGGTTACACTACTTACATCCCAGTTATCTAAATCCTGATTAAATGCAGTAGCTTGTTGAAACATAGACTGCATAGTGGTTACACTACTTACATCCCAGCCACTTATATCCTGATTAAAAGAACCATTCTGCGAAAACATTTGGGTCATATTTTGAACATTGCTAGTCGTAGTACCCCAACCGTTGAGTTGACTGTTAAATGAACCTGCAGCTAGGAACATAAACTGCATATGGGTCACACTACTCACATCCCAGTTATCTAAATCCTGATTGAAGGAAGGGGCGAAAAAAAACATTTCACTCATATTGGTTACCGAACTTGTTTTAGTTCCCCAACCGTTTAGTGATCCATTAAATGCTGTTGCTTGTCGGAACATTCGAAACATGTTGGTCACATTACTTACGTCCCAGTTATCCAAATCCTGATTGAAGGAAGTGGCTTCCCAAAATGTAGATTCCATATTCGTTACATTACTCACATCCCAGCTATCAATATTACTATTGAATGCATGAGCTTGACGAAACATATAAGACATATCCGTCACCCCACTTAGATCAGGGCTATCAGTAGCCGTTAAGGTTAAATTAGTACATCCTTGAAAAGAGCTATTCATTGACTCCCAAGCAACGTTGCCCCATTGATCGACCGATAATATTTTCTGTCTATCTCCACCGCCACCAAAACGAATAGCAGGAAAGGTCCCTTGAATTCGAATAGTTTTGGTACCAGCAGTTCCGAAATCATGGGTGACTATTCCTGTTATACCCATCTGATCAAAAACACCGTCATTATCCCAATCTACATCATAATTGTAAGTCAAGGCGTTGTTCACTGATATCGTAATACTTGTAGCATTAGAGGTACCAGGGTTATCCGTTTGCCAGGTGGTGATAAATTCGTTTTGGGCGAAAGCAGCATTCCAGAGCAAAAGCATCAGTCCGCATAAAAGCCCTTTTTTAGTAAATTGATGGAGTCTTGAAAGTTGTAGGTTTTTTTTCATCATATTGATTTTAAGAAGTTATTAAAATGTTTTTGGTTTTTTGAGGTAAAAACGGACATTTACCAGTAACCAAAGGTGGAGGAGAAGGCGATAACTTCGTTTTTGGTGGCTGCTGCCAAACGGTTGTCTTGTTGGGCCATCCCCATTGCACGTTTGAAGGTGCGTGGAAGCATACTCAAGCTGTTCTCGTCTCTGGCGCTAATCATTACGACCTTACCGGCCTGGTAAGTAGTGATAGCGATGGAACAATTGAGTTGTTGGATTAGCTCGGGTAAACTTGGGGTATATTTGGCCGTAAAAAGGGCCGGAGCGTTTGATGTTAAATTGGTCATGATCATTTTTTTTGCAAAAACAGTTGATATTTTGATTTTATTGGCTTCATTTTGTTTAAAAATTGAATGCGATTCATAAGTTTATTCTGGACAATAAGTGCCTGACTGAAAGCAGACATACCAATCCCAGGTTACCATTTGGTTTTATCCAAAAGATATTGGTAAGCATAGATCACAATAATCATCGCAAGCCTTTTGTAAATCGTATTTAGTTAGGTGAACTTCATTGGGGAGTTCTCCTTATGATATTTTACCGTAATCATTCGGAGACAATACAAAATTAGAGGAAGATGGGTAATATGGTTTATTGAAAATGGACATTCGTTGTCTGAAAATGGACATTTCACCTTTGATTCATGTTTTGGACTTCAGAGGAGTCATTAAAAATGTTGGAAAATAGCGCGGCTATTTCAATTTCTGAAATAGCTTATAAAGTTGGATTTGAAAACCAGTCAAGCTTCTCTAGGCTATTTAAAAATCGTTTTGGGAAATCACCTAGTGCTTATTTGTAAAACTACAAATCAAAGGAATAATTGATGGAGAGTACCGTTTCAAAATCAAGGACAACAATGATGGTATCCTCACCTTCATTCATAGTGAACTCTTCAATGGTATTTTAGTGGTATATTTAGCAAAAAACTGGATACCAATACTCGGACGGGTTTTGAGGTGATGAATGTGAAGTTAAAGGAAATGGCTGAGGATTAAGCTCGTCTGACGGAGATAAGAACAGATAACATAAATGGAAGATTGTCTAGCACGAAGAAACAAAGTTTTCGGGATTACTAAGCTGAGACAAAAGTAATTTTGGCGAGCGTAAAAAAACTTATATGAAAGATATAGAAAGTTACATTCACAGCTATTTCGGAATAGGGCATAAAGACGTTTCTAAAATTTCTGATTTTTTTAAAGAGAATCATATAGCGAAAGGAGATTTCTTATTAAAAACGGGCGGACAAAATACACAGCTCAGTTTTTTGAAAAGTGGCTACATTCGTTTCTTTGCCAGCAGTCCAAATGGTGAAAAAGAAATTACTCAATGGATTGCTACGCCAGGTACTTTTGTTACAGACTTGTCCTGTCTCATCTTCGATGCACCTGCCAAATGGAATATTCAAACCCTTAGTGATTGTGAACTTTATACTATTAGCGAAGCCAATTATAAACAAATTGGAGATCATATTCCCAATTGGCCTCATCTAGAAAAACTATTCATTTCCAAATGCTTCAACACCTTGGAGGATCGAATTTTCAGTCATCTTTCTATGAGCTCAGAAGAGCGATACAATATGTTTTTTCAGTTTAATCCTGAGATGTTCAATCAGGTGCCGCTGCACTTTATCGCCTCAATGTTAGGCATGACACCAGAAACATTGAGTCGAATTCGTAAAAAACAGAGTTCTTGATCTATATCAAGACAAGCCATATTTTGTTGAACTATTTTTGTTATAACAAGTCGATACAATGACGATTATAATTAACCTTAAAAAAATAGATTCATCATGGCACAAAAAGAGATAAGAACAGCAATCACCATCAAAGCATCTCCTTCTAAAGTTTGGAATATCTTAACTGACTTTGAAAATTATCCAAACTGGAATCCTTTTATTCTTTCTTTAACTGGCAACATGCAAGTCGGCAATACGATTAGTATCAAACTGAGCGACATGAGTTTTAAACCTACCCTATTGGCTTACGAGACTGATCGTGAGATGCGATGGAAAGGAAAGCTGCTTTTCAAAGGAATATTTGACGGAGAGCATATTTTCAAAATCAAAGACAACAAAGATGGTACGGTCACCTTCCACCACAATGAAATCTTCAATGGTATTTTGGTGGGTATGTTTAGCAAAAAACTAGATACGGATACTCGAGCGGGTTTTGAGGCTATGAATGTGAAGTTGAAAGAATTGGCTGAGGCATGATTTGATACTTTCGAGAATGGGAATTTATAGCTTGATCAAAAATAGGATAACCTAGTTCAAAATCAATCTCAAATTCAAATTCAATTCCTTCGACCGCGTTTTATGTGAAATTGAGCTTGAGCTTGATCTTGAGTTTGAACTTGAGCTTGAACTGTATTTAGTGCTTCACCAACTTACGACCAAAGAGCCGATCACCATCCATATCCAAAAAGAGCAAGCCATAAATCCCCGTTGGTAGATCACTAATGTTGATTTCATTCAGACCAACACAAAGCGTCATTCCACGAATAAGTCGACCAGAAGGATCGCAAATATTCAGCACCATTGGAACATCTAAATCCGTGCGTTCTACATAAAGAATATTTTCGGTGGGATTCGGATATATGCGACAAGGGTCATTCAGAAGTACATTATTTTGCGTGGTATCTCTTGGTGGAATTTCCCAAGCGTCCAACATACAATCAGATAAGCCATCCAAACCTGGCACCGCTCCATCAAACAAACTAAACCCCTGATCCCACTCCCAATAACACCAGGGCATATCATTGCACTCCATGATCGCGCGAATCGCTTTGGTGTATCGGCAGCGACTAGCATCATTCGCTTTGTAATACGAACCAAACTCTCCACAAAATACCGGACGATTATTTACCTCCGACCAAAGTTTCGCATCAGCAACCCATGACCTCAAGGTATCTAGATTTCCGTGTTTTGAATAATCATTATAGGCATTTTCTCCCCAGGTGTCATCCGTCAATGAATTTCGATCTGGCATCTCACTTCCTATGTAAGGATATGGAACTCCGATTGTTGACACCTCCGCTCCTACCCATTCAGCTCCTTGATGGGTAAACAAAAACGGTTCGTAATAATGAAAAGTGTAAATAATGTTATCATCCTCTAAAGGAATTAAATTACTCAGACCTCGAACACTATTATAATCTCCACCACCAACGATAAACGTTTGATCTTCATCAAAAGCTCGAAGGGAATCGACAATTATTTCTAACACATTTTGCCAATCTGAAAATTCAATATCGTGTGCTTCGTTATAAATTTCAAAGAATACTTTTTCGGGGTCTCTATCGCCATATCGCTCCACCACCTGTTTCCAAATTGCAATAATGCGTTCTGTTTCTTCTTCCAAATTATTTTCCGCAAGGGAACCATGATGATACTCAATCAAAACATTAAATCCCAATACTTCTGACCACTCTAAGATTGAATCAAGTGCCATAAAATATTGTGGCATATCAATCTCATAAGGATATTCACCATCTTCCCATACATCAAAACAAACCGGCAAACGCAGGGTGTTAATTCCCATCTCTTTCATCACTTCCAAGTCGTGATGTTTGGAAGCAACGGAATTCATATTCAGATAATCCATGAATCCATTTTCAACCGTACCATTCCAATAATTTTCTAACCAAGAAAGATTCATTCCCTTACCAAAGGTCGCATGGCGATCCCAAGCTTTGCTTTGCGCAAATGCAGTTTGTAGAAACAAGAATGAAAAAATGAAAATTGTTAGTTTCTTGGTCATGCTCAATAAAAATAGGTTTTAACTAAAACGCACCTTTTGTAAATTAAGGTATATTTTTGTTAAAACCTATTTTGAATTGGACTATGGTTTCGCTCGGTCTGCTTGCCGCCATTTAGCATGTATGGATGTTGGTGTGAATTCATTCAAAATTCGACGATTCAATATTCAACGATTCAATATTCCATCCAACATAAAAAGCAGTGAATATTGAATATTGAATCGTTGAATTTCGAATTTTGATTTAGTCTAATACCCACTACCCCATCTCCGAAACTGCAACCATACGATCTTCTACCTCATGTACCAACTCCACAAAACGTGGATCACGCTTTATCTGTCGGCCACGTACGAATGGCAAATCAACTTTTATATGTTCTACAAATCGCGAAGGAGCAGATTTCATGATATAAATATCATCAGCCAAATAAACCGCTTCAGAAATATCATGCGTAACAAAAACAATGGTCGGATGGAATTTATTCCAAATGCTTGACAACAAATCCTGCATCTGCAAACGAGTCTTTACATCAAGTGCACCAAAGGGTTCGTCCATCAATAAAATCTCAGAGTTGGCCATCAGACTTCTCGCAATAGCGACACGCTGTAGCTGCCCTCCAGATAAGCTTGGATACTGTGCAAACTTATGTTCGTGACCAGCTAGTCCAACCAATTCGATCAATTCCATTGCTTTTTCTTCTCGTTCCTTTTTAGAAACGCCTTGATAACGCAAAGCTAATGATACGTTTTCCAACACCGTCATCCAAGGCATCGAGCTGTATTGCTGAAATACCATACTTACACGGTTTTCTTTTCCTACTGGTTTTCCTTTTACCAAAACTTGACCAGCCGTTGGATCTTGAAGTCCAGCGATGTATCGCAACAAGGTTGATTTACCACAACCAGACATTCCAAGGATAACAATAAACTGTCCTTGTGCTGGCTTATCTTCTACCAAGAAGTCGAGCCCCTTGATGATTTCTACTTCTCCGTTGTTGTAAAATTGATCTATTCCTCGAAGTTCTATTATGTTGTCAAGACCTGTATCTTTAAACTCAAGCATTTCGTAAAGTTTTAAATATTTTAAACTCGCCTAAAGCAATAAAAACTAGACAAGCCACAAAGATGATTAGTGAGTACATCATGACGCTAGACGTGAAAGCTGGTGCAATCATAGCTAGCACAACTAAGATGACTAAAGCTCCCATAAATCCATAAATACCTGCTTGAGATTCTGTCATTCCAGATATCGCATTTGGATAATGTTTGTATGGGAATAATCGTCTTTCTAAATAAACAAAAATATAATCCTGAACAAAACCAACAAAGATAATCACGATCAGTCCTGCAAATACTTTGTGCGATTGCGATTGACGACCTGCGTTAAACATCAGTGCTCCAATACCACCTTCCTTGTTCAATAATTCGGCAATGATAATGTACGTCCACGAAATTGCAGTCAACACTCGAATATCGTCAATCAACTTCGACATCACAGAAGGAATGTAAACGGTCCGAATGGTTTGCCAATCGGTTGCTCCTAACGTAAAAGCTGTTTTCAAATAAACCTCCTTGACTTCTTTAATTCGTTGGACGACCAAAGGCAAAAGATATACGATGATACCAAATGCGAGGAAAGTCACTTTCATTTTTTCTTGTGTACCAAAGGCGAGCATGAAAACTCCGGTCAATGCGGTGAGCGGTAAGAAGCGCATCGCATCAATGGGTTTACTAAACATCCCTTTAAAAAAGGGAAAAAGTCCAATAACAAATCCAAGTGGAATACAAATCAAGATGGCCCAAATATATCCTTGGACGTTACGCCAAATAGACAGCCAGGTATTTCCCAAGAGGTTGTCTTCTTTCACCATTTCTGGTAAAGCCGTTACAACATTTACTGGATTAGGAATAATTGGATATTCTTTTTTAAACTCAGTAGCATTTGCCATTGCTAGCGAATCGGCAATAGCAAGTGAATCAATAAGTGCTAATGTTTTGGCATCTGCATTAATGGAAGAAGGGTAAACATTTTTTTTGTACCCAACAGGAACATCAACAGATTTCGCTTCTGCAATGACCCACCAAATAGCGATCAAAACAACGAAACCGATGATACCGAAAAGTAGACTTTGCTTACTGTTTAATTCTCCTCGAAGATTGAATAGAGACATTGGTGATTGGTTTGGTAGATGCTTGTTATATTTGATTTAAATCGCTAAAGCAATTTTTTTTAATGGGACACAGATTTTCGCAGAGTAAGACGGAGAAATGACGGATTTTTTTTCGCATAATTACGTACTACGATCGCATGAAAAAATCCGACCTTTCTATGTTTTAAATCTGAGTATTTGATTTAAATCACTAAAGCAATTTTTTTTAATGGGACACAGATTTTCGTAGAGCAGGACGGATGAATGATAGATTTTTTTCGCATAATTTACGTACTACGATCGCATGAAAAAATCCGACCTTTCTATGTTTTAAATCTGAGTATTTGATTTAAATCGCTAAAGCATTTTTTTTAATGGGACACAGATTTTCGCAGAGTAGGACGGATGAATGATAGATTTTTTTCGCATAATTACGTACTACGATCGCATGAAAAAATCCGTCCTTTCTCTGTTTTAATCTGAATACATCCGTGTCTAATTAAAAATTTGCTTTAGCAATCAGTGCCAGAGGTTTTACTTAAAATCCGAATCCTATTCTGGAACTAACTCAAAATCAGTACGACGATTCTTAGCTTTACCAGCAGCAGTACCATTATCTGCTACAGGTTTATCTGGTCCGTTACCCACTACGATGAATCGGTTACGAGGCATGTTGTAAGTTGAAACTAAATAATTTGCAACTGACTGCGCACGCTTAAGTGACAAACTCTTGTTATTGGCATAAGAACCAGTGTTGTCGGTATTACCTTCAATACGAATTCTTGAGTTGGTAAATGCTTTTGCAATATCTACAAATTCGTTGTCGATAATGTATTTGCTGTTTTCATCCAACTTAAATTCTCCTGTACGGAAACTGATACTGACGGCCTTTGTAGCAATTGCTTTTTTCTTCTTATCAGACTCTTTTACTTTCGTAAAAACCTTAGCACCTTCTGCTGCTTGAGCAGGACCAGAAAGGTTAGAATTTTGAGCCAACCCACTGTATCGAATCAAACGCCAGTTTGGTACATCATTACCCGCAAAACCAAGTCCACGATAAACGTTTGTCATTTTAGTATACAAACTTTCACCTGTTACGTTTTTGTAATTTCGGTTTAAGCCGAAAAAGTTTTTGTTATCACCATCTGTACAAAGACGTACGTTGTTGATCGCATTGTAAGTCATAGACTCATCAAAACCTTCGAAAGCTTCTGCTAAGATTTTAGCTGCTTTACGTTTATTGCCATCATTCGAGTTGATCTCTGCAGCACCAGTCATCCAACCTTCATACAGTTGCGCTAATTTTTCTTTGTTTGCTTGAATGTAAGCATTCTTAGCAATGAAAACATCTGCAATAATGTGAGATGCAGATTTTGTGTTTTCCAAAATTCTTGCACCTGGAACAGAAGTTACACAGTCTTCATCATCTGGAGACCAAACAACCGCTGCATCAACTTGCTTTGCCTTAAAGGCAGCAGCAGCATCAATAGCAGAAGCTTGTTTTACTAAAGTAACATCATTAATGGTAAGTCCACCAGCATCCAACAACCAAAGAAGGAATGAGTGCGATGGTGTTAATTCTGCAACAGCAATTTTCTTTCCTCTTAATTCTGATACCGTGTTGATTCCTCTACGTGCAACAATAGCATCTCCTCCACGAGACCAATCCGCTTGGAAAACAACCTTAGGATCATAAGCAGAAAGTGCTTCTACCTCTGTTGGAAAAGCATCGATGGTTGCCCAAAGTAAATGTACTTCATCATTTTTGAAGGCAGCTCTTGAAGCATCAAAGTCATCAAGAATTTTGAACTCAACAGTGAATCCATAGTCCTTGTAAAAACGAGATAGTTTGTTTGCTTCAAAACCTTCGTTGAAATATTGTCCACCAGCGTATCCACCCCAGGTTACAACACCTACTTTGATGGTATTCCCGTCAGCTTTACTAGAAGTATTTTTTCTAGGGGTAGTCGTGGTCGAAGAGTTATTATCAGACGAACCCGAATCAACCTGACCAGCTTGTTCGGATAAATTTCTTCCGGCTTCTGTGCCTGTTAAAAAGTAACGGCCTGCAAAAAAGACAGCAGCTACGATTAACAGCGTTATTAAAAATTTAGAAAAAGTGGTGAGTCGTTGAGCCATGATTTTTAGTTAATTGTGAAAGTATATTTTAGATTAAGAATAAATATTTTTAAGACGGAAGACCGAAGTCCGAAGTCCGAAGTTTCCCTTTGACGTAGTTACACGATTGTAGGAAACTTCCGTCTTCCGTCTCTTCATTTAATCAAACAAATTATCATACTGATTCCCCTGTCCTTCGACACGAATCGGTTTTTTAATTGGTTCGTTAAGATCGAGTACTTCGCCGTCGTTATTGGCTTGGTTAAGTAGATTTGATTTTTCATCTCCGAGGATAAGGGATACGCCTTCTTTCTCCCACTTTTCTAACATCTTCATTCCTTCTTCTTCGAAAACACCGTTTTGTAAATCAACAGAGTCCATGAAGCTGGCAGACATTTCCATGAAATTCTCCATCTCTCCTACCTTCTGAGAAACGTCATCTGCGATTGCTTCTAGTGCCATATCGAACATGTAGCGTTTGTCCTTATCACCTTGGATGATGTTCATCGCTGACTTCATTGCACCATGAGATGCGCGTATTGCTTTACGTTCTTGTTCTTTTACCTCAACCTGATCCTTGATGTCTTCCATCATGATTTCAGAGTTTTCGTACATACGTACAAGAACACGGTAGAGTACTTCCATTTTTTTGTACAGATCTTCAAGACGCATGTTCGACTCTTTTAGTCGTCCTGCTTTTCTTGACTTGAGGATCATAATGTTTTGCTTGTTCTTCTCTTTTGCTTTAGAAGCTAAATCAAGATTACTTTCGATTTGTCTTTTGTTGTTGACAATGATCTCCCGCATCTTGTGCATTTGACCACGAAGTTGACTGATCTGCTTATTCATCTTACGGAGATTGTTTTTCAAATCATCAACATAAGATTTAAGAATACCGATTGGATCGATTTGTACGAAGAGACCTGTAACCCAACGCATGACGCTTTTGTACATGTAGCCAACGAGGTTACGCATCTTTGGGTCGAGCACCATATAGATGATCGCTGCCAAAACGAGTAACATAACGCTTAACCATATAATACTTTGCGTCGCTGCTATAATCGCAGGAAGAAATGTTGCAACAAGAAGTCCACCACCAATGAGCAAGCCACCCAAGAAAATGGCTCCGGTAACTCCTTCAGGTCTTTTCCAAAATGATTTAGGTTTGTAATTATCTAAATTATCCATACTACTTGACTGTTGTTATTGAGTTTTTTGACTGTGAAGTTATTTCAAATACTGTTTCATCTTATCCATATCAGAAACAATCTGACCAATGATCGCATTGTAAGAAGCAACGAAATCATTTTTAGTCTTTTCTACTTTTGCAGTTGCACCAGAGATTTCGCTTTTCATTTTATCCACCTTTGCCTTGTCAGCCTCTATTTCTTTTTTTAGTTGTTCAATTTGCTTTTGCTTTTGCTGAACAAGCGCAGAAGTTTGTTGAATGGCCTTTTCCTTATCGCCAACTTGTCTACCACGTTGATTAACCAATGCCGCTTGAAATTTCTTTTCTTCTTCTTTCAGGATATTGATGTAATGCTGAGCAGCATCCATTAATTTTTGTGGCGTCGCTCCCATTGTTTTCGCCATAGCGAAAGCAGACTGGTAACGCGTTTGCTCGTCCATTGGCATTTTAGCCAAATTCTTAAGCGATTGCTTATATTCCAAGTAATCAAATCCGGGAAGGTTGGCCTTGTCCATCGCTCCAAAAAGGATGCTCATAAACTTGTCATTGGCCTGCCCCGTTGTTGAAATCGGAGCTGACTGCTGTTTTGGCTGACTGGAAGGTACTATTTCATCATTCTGCGGAGCTGCAGATTTGGTAGTTTTGCTCGTTGTAGCCTTTCCTTTTGCCTTGCTACTCCCATCTTCAACAACAAAAAGCGATTTTAACTTATCAAACATATTTTATCTTATAAATCCTAGAATAATGTGGTTAAGGGGCTTCTCTATAGTATAACACATGAAAAAGCCTCTTTGTTACACTGCAAATTAATGAATTTTCGCTCAAAACTACAATTATACTGGGGAATTCAAAAACCATTTAAGATGAGAGTGCATGTACCGTCGATTAAACCTGTTTTGAATGGGAATCTGCCTAGCCAATGGATAGGTGGGAATGGGAACTTGCCTGCCCAATACCTGCCTAGCGGCAACTACGATGTAAAGATAAGTTGTGAGTTAACAACGTATGGCCTTAAGTTTAGTATTAAATGGTGCGTTATGAGTGAATATTGAATACTGAATCGTTGAATATTGAATTTATCGAGGCGTCAAGCAGGATGCCTCATAAACATGAAGCTCTCCGACATTAGGTAAAATCGAAATTCGCAATTCGAAATTCAACGATTCAATATTTCGTAAGATGAAGGTCTGTAACTGAGGTACGACATATGTATACACGGTGTCTAGCGGCAAACAGGTGGAAATGAGAACAGCCCTTACAACACAAGGGGAATTTAGCACTTTAATTGTCACTTTAACTTTGATTCCGCCAGGATTCGAAATTGCCACAGTAACTTCTCATAATTCTCCTTATGTTTGCTTTAAATTATCAGCAATGTTTATTCATAAGACACAAATCAGGGTACGATACGCAGAAACCGATCAAATGAGCTATACTTATCACGGTGTTTATGCTCAATATTATGAGCTGGGCCGAGTTGAGGCACTTCGATCATTGGGTTACTCGTACAAGGAAATGGAGGAAAAAGATGATGTTATGATGCCTGTTATGACTTTGCATCAGCGATTTGTTCGCCCCGCGATGTATGATGAGTTGCTGACGATCCAAACGACTTTGCGCAATATGCCGGAACGTTTTATCACATTCCACGTTGAGATATTCAATGAAAAAGGTAAATTAGTAAATGGTGGCTCTGTAAAACTGTGCTTTTTAGACAAGCATAGTCGCAAAAGTAGAGTGGCTCCAGACGTATTAGTTGATAAATTGAACCCTTACTTCTCGAATGTATAAACGCCTACAAGATACCATACTCAAATTACCCATCATTGCACAAATACTGCAATGGTCTAAAGTCACCTCTCTCCCAGGTTTTTTTGATGTACCAATCTATGATGTAATCGTTTTCATTTTTAATGAAATAAAAAGGCAAGCGCTGGTCACTCGCGCCAACTCAATGGCATTTAGCTTTTTCTTATCGCTTTTTCCATTTATCATTGCACTGATTACCTTGCTTCCCTACTTACAAAAGTACATCATTCATTATCTTCCTTTTGAGAACAAGATCTTGTATGAGACAACAGATGCGGCAACACTTTTGGATACTTTAAAAGAAAACTTTCAAGAGTTTATCCCGGCTGGAATCTTTAATACGATTTCGGATGTTGCCATGAATCCTCGTCCAGGACTGCTATCTATAGGTTTTATTTTAGCGATATTTTTTGGATCGAATGGTATGATGGCTTTGATGAGAGGATTTGAAAAATCTTATAAATCTACTTTCCGTAAACGCTCGGTTGTACGCAAAAGAATGGTTGCTATTTTTCTGACGTTTTTGATTGCTGTTATGTTGATTGTTTCTGTGATTCTTGTCATTTTAGGACAACGACTAATGACCTTATTGTTTAGCTATATTGATGCAGGTAGCTTTGGGGCTGCTTCTCTTCAGATTATACGATGGCTAGTCGTTTTAGCCTTGTTTTACACAGGAATTGCAGTAATTTATCGATATGGCTCTGCTACCATTCGTCGTTTTAGATGGTTCTCTCCGGGTACAACACTAGCGACCGTTTTATCCATTTTATCTTCCCTTGTTTTCTCTTTTTATGTCAAAGAATTCGATACTTACAATCAACTCTACGGCTATATTGGAACCATCATTGTGATCATGCTTTGGATTCAAATTAATGCTTTCAATTTATTGATTGGTTTTGAACTGAATGCTAGTATTGCGGTGAATCGTGATTTGAAATTGGAGAAGAGTGAGAATGATGATGATGATTAAAACGTTGTTGTTTTTCTAGAAGGCTTTTTCTTATTCACATTATCCTACCACAGCTCTACGATCCAATTAAGTTTGAACCTGAGGATTTTGAGTTCTCAGAAAATCAATTGGTCAACGTTTGGAATGAATGGAGGTTTACAAAACTTTTGAAGTTTTAACAAACGTGGTCAGTCTCTTATCATAAGCGAATAAAAGCATCAAGCAGTAGATTTTTTTTCAAAAAAAATAAATAATTTTCAAGCTAATTTCTTTGCGCTTTCTCAACCGTATTTCAACTGTTTCCTACCGCTCACCGAGCTAATAATACCACTGACAAGACCAAGCGATTTCAAGCCTAAATCCACAGGTAATTTCCGCTTCATTTTTTTTCCAAAAAAATTAAATTTCCTGCAACTTAGATCGGCATGTCGCGTAACTAGAAAGAACTTGAGGACGGAAGCTCATTTTTTAAGTCAGCAACCATTGAATTTTCCGTAACAGTTTTACCCCATCTAAATCATACTTTGAAAAGCAAAAAAGGGATCTAAGGTACTTATCTACACGTTTTCGACTACTACACCAAAATTTACAAAAAGCTACACAAGCTATTGCTTTCTAAGCTATTAAGTATTAACCTCATACATTCTATGTAAATATTCATAATTTGTATTGGAGCCAATACTTATAAGCTAACACGACACTATATTTTGTATTAAACACACTTTGAAACTAGTATAATCCAACTTCAACCACATGAAGCACTATTACAACAACCAGGCATTTGATGCTAACCATCTCCTCAGTGAATATGAGGATTCTAGAACAAAAGGGAAAAAAATCACACTACAGGAACCAGATTTTATCAATCTGGCCAATCATTTCGAAGATGAAAATCTTTTGGAAGATGCCTTGGATGTTTTGGATACCGCCCTTACACATTTTAAAGATTCCGCGACACTTCACATCCGTAAAGCTCGTCTCCTAATTTACAAAAAAGACATCGACAAAGCACTCGAATCACTGAATCGTGCAGAGATTTATGGTGAAGAGTCATTTGAAGTAGATATACTTCGAGTGAGAGCGCTTTGTTATCAAAAAAGCTTTGAAGAGGCAAACGCTTTATTAACTGATCTTAAGATTAAGTACTTTCCTTACTCTGATAAACTGAGTGATGTGTACTGTATCGAAGCCTTAGTTTATGAACGTCAAGAACATTACGAGCAAATGTACCTTGCGCTTAAGGATGCCTTGTTGGAAAACCCAGAAAATTTGGAAGCGCTACGTCGCATGTTTATGTGTGTTGAGTTTTCGAGAAAGCATAGAGAAAGTGTTCAATTACATTTACAATTAATTGACAAGAAGCCTTATTCTCACATGGCTTGGTATAATCTTGCTCATGCCTACTACTCTACTTCTCAATATGATGAGGCCATCGAAGCATTTGAATATGCTTTCTTAATCAACGAAAAATACGAAGACGCTTATTTGGATTGCGCTAATCTGTGTTACTCATTACACAAGTGGCAAAAAGCATTGGAATGTTATCTGGCAGCGCTACCGCTAATCAATCCAGATGAAGAAGTATTGACTCGCATCGGCGAATGCTACAATAAATTAGGCAACTACGAAAAAGCAAAAATATATTTATATCGTGCCCTCTCTCACAACCCTAAAGATGAAGAAGTTTACTTCCACATTGGTGAAGCTTACTCATTGGATGGTAAATGGAATAACGCGATTCACTTTTACAAGCAAGCCGTCAAACTCATGCCCGAGCGTGATGATTTCCTAACTGCTTTAGCAAGAAACACGGAGAAACTTGGACAGGAGCAAGAAGCGATTGCTTTGTACAAAAGGTCTATCCAGTTGATTCCTGATTTCAGTGAAAACTGGGTAGAAATGGCTTCTATCTACATTCGTAAAAACCAAGCTGATACTGCCATAAGTATTTTGGAAGAAGCTGATAAATATACGATCTGCCCCGAAATGTACTACTGCAATGCCGTATGTTACTTCATGAAAGATCAACGCAAGGAAGCACTTGAGTTTTTGAAAGAAGGTTTGCTCGAAGATTTTGATAAACATGCACT
>CALGLS010000233.1 GCA_937959375.1 uncultured Saprospiraceae bacterium | reverse complement strand
TTAATAAACTAACTGGTTAAAAGGCAGTTAAATTTCATTGGATGAATGAATACGATCAAAAATAGGAAATTTTTTGGAAGTGGGAGTAGGATGTGCTTAGGTAATGGATTTTTTGTCGGAACATTGTAGGTGAGACCGCTTCGCTGAGAGATCGCTTCGCCTGCCTTTGCCGGCAGGCAGGCTGAGAGATCGTGGCGACTATGTCACCACTGAGAGATCGCTACGCTGAGAGACTTCCCGCTAACGTAGAGTCCATTTGTTGAGATCGCTTCGCTGTCAGATTGCTTTGCTGAGAGACTTTCCGCTAAGATAAAGTCCACCTGTTATATCACGTTCGAGTGAAAGTCTCTCAGCGAAGCGATCTCTCAAGGAGGCCTTCAAGCCGACTGATCTCACAGCCAGTCTGCCAAAGGCAGCCGCAGCGATCTGACAGCCAAAGGCGATCTCATTAAAAGACAATAACCTCCGTCTCCCTCTGTTTCATAAAAATCATTTTCTGTAAAGTATCAACCTGCTCATGCAGCAAGTATCTAAAATCCCATTTCGAAAAGTTGACTGCTTTTTTGCCCAGTTTATAATCAGCATAAAACTCGCGAGCGAACTCTGGTAGCGCGATGCAACCAATGACAATTGTGAAAAGGGTAGGGGCAGAAATTTTACCTGTACCAAAAAGAAAACTATACATCCTTGTTTCTTCTACAATGCTGGTTCGATAACCAAGAAGGGTGTGACAGATATCGTGCTCTTCGTAGTTTGCGCTAATGCCAAATGATTGTCCCTGATAAAAATTGAACCATGCTTTTCCTAAAGTACCTTCTTGATAGTGTTCCAGCTGTTCAAGTTTGATTTCCCATTTACTGACTTTTGGTTTGAAAAATCGTTTGTAAATCGGCACTAATAATTCAGTTAATTTGTAAAGAATTCTTTCTCTGAATTCCAGTGTTTTTTGGTACCACTTAGTTCCTTTGCTGAGGGTGTAGTTTAACCCTCTTTCGTAACAGGGTCTGATAGCATAATTTGTTGTGATCATAATAGGTTGATTTTAAAATGGAGCACTGTTTAATGAAAATAAAAATCCTTCACCCTCTCGTAGCGCTAACCAAATGGATTCAAAAGGAAATCCGAATAAGTAGAGTACGGCTTGGATGATGAAAATTAATACGATGAGGAATCCCCAATTTTCAATATTGTTTTGCCAAAGCAAATTCTTTGCAAATGATAAGTTACTGGATTGTTGCTCACTTGAATATTCACTTTTGTCCGTTTGTTGATGCAAATGAGTCGTCAATAATTTTAGTTCTCTGGTTGAGTATAAAAGTGCGGGTAGTGGTGCGAATAACGGAAATCCGAAGAATGGAAATACCGCTCCACCTAGCAAAGTGAGTCCGCTAATAAAGTGAATGAAAAGAATGCAATACAGTAGTATTCCTATGGCAATTCCATAAGGTAAAATGGCAGCGAATGAAATTGAAACATGTTTTTTGCAATAGCGTGACAACCAATAACTAACATAGCCTATAAAAATGTAGACGCCGAGTGCAGGCGCATAATCAATATGAAAAGGTTGGATGTCTTTATAGAAATAGTAAATCAAAAATACCCCAAGTGGAGGTGCTATTCCCATGAATAATAGTTCAGGAAACTCCCAAGTATCTAATTCCTTTTCCGCTGCATTGACTTCGTAACTGTCGTTTACATCAAGTATGGACTGGTACATGCTGTCAGGAGTTGTTAAGCTGATGGCATCTTCTGTATTACTAAAGAATTGATTGAATCGGGAAATTGATTTTACAAACGGAATTAGTATAATAAAAATGGATAGAATAGGTCCGATGATTAAAATATGCATAACTACTATTTAAAAGTACTTTGAATTTCAAAGTGAATGAACAAAAAAAATAGCTGATTTTGCTATCGTTTAATTTTTAGTTTTTTGGAGGTATACTAAACTTTTAAAATTTAGTATACGTGAAAATGTGAATCTAAAATTACCGATTCTTCAAAAGCTCCTCCAGCGCATCTAAGTGATCGCTAAATGCTTTCCGTCCCTTCTTCGTTGCACTGTAACTTGTCAATGGCTTTCGCCCAACGAACTCTTTTTTTACATCAATGAATTCATTCTCTTCCAGTGATTTAATATGACTAGCCAAACGCCCATCGGTTAAATCCAACATCTCTTTCAGCGTCTTAAAGTCCACCCAGTCATTTACCATTAACATGGACATGATCCCGAGTCGTACCTTATTATCGAATGCCTTATTGAGTTTGTTAATTATTTTTTTCATGGGTTCTATACCAATCTATATTTCTGGTCAAATACATTACTGTTGCTAATACGATGAACAAACCGATACTTCCCATTAGTAGCGCATAATCCTGCGATTGAATAATGGTGTAAATAAAAAGATACAGTATGATCAACATCAGCCCCATCATTCTGGTCAGCTTTTGATTTTTAAAAATGTTTTTTACGTAAAGTACAATCATTCCAACAATGGCTGTACTCGATATTAAATAACTCCATTTGAATGGAATGTGTTCTGATAAAGCAATCAGTAACGTATAAAAAATACTGAGTGCCAAACCTACGATAATATATTGCAATGGATGAATTCTTACTTCATTTAATATTTGAACAAAGAAGAAAATCAAAAAAGTTAAAGCAATAAACATGGATGCATATTTGGCTGATCGCATACTTTTTTGGTAACTGTCCACGGGCATTAAAAGGTTGACACCAAAACTAGATTGGTTGATCCCCTGTGTTGCTCCTCTAAAGCTTTGCGGATAAGGTCGATTCAAATGAAGGACCTCCCAGTTCGCAGTAAATCCAGTAGCATTGATCTCTCGTGCATCTGGCAAAAAGGCACCATTAAAGCTTGGGTCTTTCCACTCAGAGGCAATGTCAACATTGGTCGTTTTTCCTAAAGGAATAAAACTTAAAGAGGAACTTCCGTTGAAAATCAATGACAAAGAAAAGTCAATATTCTTTTGAGATTCATCCTCCGGATCAATTTGAATTCTAGTGCTAATTCCTTTTGCAACAACATCAGTTACCGGAACGCCAGGGTTAAATGCGTAGTTTTTTCCATTCCATTTTACTGCTACATCCTGTTGAATACTTCTGAGGTCTGTTAGCCCAAGAGAAACGAAGGCATCTTCCCAAAGTATGTTCTCTGGATCAATTTTCCATTCTTCAAAATCAGGAAAATTGAAAGCTCCTTTCAAATCTATATTTGCACTATACACCACCACTTCATAAATGCCTCGATAGCGAATATTGGGGGAGATGTTACCTTTTACGTTTAATTGCTCTGGCAAAAAATGTGCATAAGATCTTGTTGTGACAACTTTGTATTTGTCATCTCCTTCATACACTTTCGTGTAAATATTATACGGGACAGTTAGTACCAATCCTTTGATGGTTTGTTCTGTTCCCCATTTGTTGCTCACTTCTCTGATGGCACTATCTTGGCGACGCTCTCGCTCGCGAATCAAGTCCTTGACCATGCCCACAGGTATGAGTAACAACATTAGTAATACACTAATGGTGATCAACCGAATGGTGACTGAGTTTTTTATCCACTCATTGGCACGTTCAAAAAAAGAAGTTTGCTTGTCGCTCATTATTTCTCGTATTTATAATACATGACCAAGCCATAAATGATATGCAAAAATCCGAAACCGAATGCCCAAAATTCAAGGCCATATCCAATATTAAAAATAGCAATAACGCCTAAAATAATTTCACAAATTCCAAGGTAGCGTATGTCAGTTAGGGTGTACTTACTTCCGTTAATACAAGCCAAACCATAGAAAATTAAAGTACTTGGAGCTACTAGTCCAAACATATTGTGATACAATAATCCAAGGCAATACAAACCACCAGCGATTAGAGGAATTGCGGTGTTTATCACTAGGCGTTTTGTCAAAGGATCCCATATTTTTTGTCCTTTTTTCTTGGCTTTACGTGTCGTAAAAAAGATACCGCCAGCTAGTGCAAATAAAAATACCAAGGCTGCATCTACAAGGAAAAAAGTTAGATAGTCCATGCCCCATTTTATACGAGATGGATCAACAGCATAGTACAATCGCTTCGTCTCGAAAGGAGTAATCTCCAAATAGAAATAAACCATCGCTGCACCGATTAGGGCAAACACCCCAGCTGCTACGCCTGATAAACCACTCAGAGAAATAAAGCGGGACGAGCGCTCCATAAGTGAGCGTATCTCACTTAAAGTCTCCAGATGTTCGTTTCTTTTATCCATTACCATATTCTTGTTTAAAAGTACTTTGAATTTCAAAGTTAGACTATATCTTTCTAATGTGCAAGCCTTGAGGCATCTTTTTTGAGTTTTATTTTTTTCAAACTTAGGATGAAGAGAAAAGAGGAGAGAGACAAGGGAAATAAAAAACCGCAAAGACACAATCAGTGCCCCTGCGGTTTTAAAAAGTTATGATTCAGAACAAAGTCTGGTTCATAAATGGAAATTAGGATAGTGGGAAACCCCGTCTCCCAACTTAAATTTATTTATTCAAAACAACACGACGAGTTAATACCTTATCACCAATGTTTAGGCGAACGATATAAACACCTTCACTTTCGTTGTTTAGATCAATATTGTATACTTCATTTGTGATCGTGCTAGCAGCAGTAGCCTGTACTTTACGACCAACAACATCAAGTACTTCAACACTTACCACCTCAGCAGTATTCAATGCCAAGTTAATTTGGAATTGACCATTTGTAGGGTTTGGAGAAATTTCAACATTCTCTAATGACGCGATGTTATCAACAGCGACGTTAGTTACGGTTACAGAACCAACAGCAGAACAACCAAATTCACCACTAATAGTTACCATGTAATCTCCGTTAGCAAGATCAACAGCAGTTTCAGTCATTTGGCCATCAGACCATTCGTAAGTGTATGGAGGAGTTCCACCTTGACCAACGGCAGTTGCAGTACCATCACCATTGTCGATAGCTCCAGCCATAGGTGTTTCAGAGAAAGTGACGATTAATGTCTCTGGAGTAAGACTACATATGGTTCCAAATGGATCTGTAGGATCAGTATATACAGCACCTTGAATAGTCCACGAGCCAGAAAGAGGAGGAAGCGGGGTTGGTTGTCCGCTTAGGACACCATTTAAGTCGTTGTCGTAAGAAGTAATAGATGGGTCCTCAATACCAAAAAGTATAATACCACCACCTGTACCACCTGTACCACCTAGATCGTTGTCAAAAATCCAACCAAATCCACCCCCAGGAGGAGTCTCCTGAGTACCATCAGTTGTGACATCAACAACTTCATCATCACAAGCAGTTACCGCACCAGAGGTAGTCATTACACTTGCGTTACAAATTAATTCGTATCCAATTAAGATAGAATCAACAACCATTGAATCAACAGCATCAGTAACAGTAACGTAGTAAAGAACTCCGTCAGTTAAACCAACTGCAACGTCAGTAGTCTGTCCATCAGACCATTCGTAAGTGTAAGCAGGAGTACCACCTTCAGCAACTACAGTTGCAGTCAAATCACCATTGTCAGTGATAGAAGTAATCATCAATGGTGGAGGAGGACATATTACGCCATCACAAGTAAGGGCAGGAAAACCATTATCAATTTCATTTGCTACCCCGCAGTTTCCTGCTTCGTTAATTACCATCGTATAAGTTCCGCTTTCTGAACAAGTCCAAGTAATAGTACAAGCATCGCCATCTCCAGCACCAAAGGCATCTACAGCTCCACTTGGAGCAATAATAGTAAATTCTGGAACCCAAGAACCAGCACCTACTCCATTACACATACTGAAAGCATAAGTACCTCCTGCAATAAAGTTATCGGCTACGTAGGCTTCACTAGCATAGATTCCGAATGTACCGAAATCAATTTCAATAAATGGGCATCCTGTACCGTCATCACATGGAGCACCGCCTGAGGCAGCACCGTTGAAGTCGGTCCAGCCACCTGTAGGAGTCGGAGATACCCAATCAGTACATTGAGCAGAGGTAGAAAAATTTAAACCCATAGCAATAACTGCTATAAGCAATGTTTTAATGTAATTAGTTGTCATAAAAGGTAAGTTGTGAGTTAGGAGAAAATCAGTCTTAAGGTTGAGAAATCAGATATTCTACGCACACTCAGGTGAATCAATACCCAAAAGTACTCCTTTTTTAGATTTGAAACCATTTCTTAACTGTAATCTATCTGACAGAATAAAAAACCGCAAAGAAACTAGATGTCTCTTTGCGGCATATTTTGAGCTTGAATAGGCTTATTTGACTTTATTTTTTAATAAACTGTGTCGAAACAGTTTTTCCATCTGAGTCAATTTGAATAAAATAGGCACCTGCTGCGATTTTACTCACGTCAAATTGCTGCTGCAAAACGTTACCTGCAACCGTAGCTGACTGCTGTGTTATCAAACGACCATTTTGGTCGATGAGTTTGATCGTAACATTGTTTAAAGCATTGACAGATTCTAAATTTAATTGAATTAAATCAGTCGTAGGATTAGGAGAAATGTTAAGACTAGCTTGGAGCAAATTATCTTTTGTATTGACACCACCTACACTTATTGTCATTACGTGATCGACACTGAAAACATCGTTTTCATCTCCTACTTGGAAAGAAAAAGCATCATAAGGATTTCCTTCTTCATCCATTAAAGGGGT
>CALGLS010000232.1 GCA_937959375.1 uncultured Saprospiraceae bacterium | reverse complement strand
CTTTTGAAAAAAGAATTTCAAGATGTGTTAGAGAATTATGGCTATGGCCAAAGCTATCCAGAGAAATCGTATATCATCACAGAGTGTAACATACCAAGAGTGGCTTTTGGAAATTATATTGGTTCAGATGAAGCGCAATGTAATTTCATTATCAAGTCGCTTATTGAAGTTCAAAAAGAAAATGTCCAACAACTTTGTGTTTTCAATTTGGGTGAAACCAGATCAGAAGATGAGGCATCTAGTGAGTTCCAATTAATGGGGCTTTATCAAAATCTAAATGCTGCTGATCCTTACCAACAAGTTCCTAACCAATCTGGCATTGCGTTCAAAACTACATCTACCCTACTCGATCACCATAATTACGATGAAGTCAAGACAAATGAGCTACTCCTTTCTGATGGTATAAAAGGTGCGGCTTTCAAAAGTAATGACGCGACCTATACTTATGTACTTTGGGCTGAAACCAGAACAGATATGAGCGAACTAGCAACAAGGTCTTTCAGCTTCCCTCCTTTCCTCAACGCTGACACACTATTAGTTAAAGAATGGGATTTTGCAGAAACGGGTGAAATTACGAGGATAAACTCTCCACAAATTCAACTAACAGGTTCTCCTGTTTTTGTTACGATAAAAAGCCAAGAAGATGCACCTCCCACTCCAGGTGTTGAAACAGAAGAATTCTTTTTCTCTTGTTTCCCAAATCCATATGCAATATCCATGGATGTGGTTTTGAAACTAAAGTCAAAATCAAAAGTCTCTCTCGCTATTTTTGATGTAGAGGGTAATGAATTAAAAACATTTGTTTACAGAGAAGAAATGCAATCAGGTGCTTACAGGTATACCGTATCAGATGAGGTTCCTCCTGGTGTTTATTTTTGCCGACTTGAAGTAGGTCGTGAAGATTATTATTGTAAATTTGTGCGAATCCCGGATTACTAAATTTCGGTAATGAGCTTGTTAACACTTAGCAGCTTCATTTCAATCATCGCAACTTTAACACACAATGAACACCCTAAAATTTCTCCCGATTCTATTTCTACTGTTGGTTGCTGTTTCTTGTAAAAACCAAAAGCCTTCAGAAGAAGAAACAACAAATAGTAGTGACCCAACTCAACCGCTCAGTTTCACCACTGCATCTAAAAACTGGGCAGATGGAAATTGTGCTAATAAAAATCAGTCCTGTCTTAAAATAGATCTCAAATACCCGCTCGCGAAAAATGGTCCAACTGCTGTTGCTGAAAAAATTAATGAGCACATCAATGACTATTTAATTGTATCTCTGGAAATGGAAGATTCTGAAGTAGAGATAAACTCTTTGGAAGAAGCAGCACAGCGGTTTATAAAGTCTTTTCAAGAAGAAAAAGAATCACAAGGAAAATCTAAACATCGCTGGGTTATTGAGATCGATGGCAAACATGCTATTCATAAAAACATTCTAGTCGTTCGTCTACTATCCTATGTACACACTGGAGGCCCTCATCCCAATGTCTATCAATCTTTTACCAACTTTGACACAGCAACCGGCGAAGAGCTTTACTATGAAGATTTTGTAATGGACGAATCAGCTTTACACAAAATAGCAGAAAAACGTTTTTACAAAACCCGAAAAAAAATGAAAGGTGATGTCGACAAAGATGATGCCTTCTGGGGCAAACCCTTTTACCTTCCAGAAAATTTTGCCATTACCAGCAAAGGCATTAAGTTTTTTTATAACAACGACGAAGCCTTAGCCTATTCTTATGGAACTACAGAGTTCACCATTAGCTATGCTGACTTAAAAGGCATTATGCAAATTGACAAAGCTCAAGATACCAAGGAATGAAAATAACAAGGATTTCTAAACAGGCAATAGCGGACTCTTTACATTAAGTGATGCGCTTAAACTAAATTAAGTCCCCTTCAATCCATCATTACTGATAAGCTTCAAACCTTGAGATTTTGACAACAAGACATTTTTTCGTATCATCGTTAACTCTATTTTTTTGACGAACGAAAATCTTATGAAATCAGTAATCTCTACCCTCGCTTTTTTACTAGTATTCAGTCTTTTTGCGCAAGCACAAAAATTACCAAATACCAATGTATACCTTTTCAATATGATTCAAGAATCGGATAGTGTCTTTCGATTTGAGAAGCCACTTCTACTCACCGGTTTCAACAAAGATGGTTACAACAATCAACCAACTTTTATCAACAATGACGAAATCTATCTGACCGTCCAAATGGCAGATGATACCACTCAAACAGATATCTACGCACTAAATTTAAGAACCAAAACAAAAACGCGGGTAACAGCTACGGCCGATAGCGAATACTCTCCTCAACTTATGCCCGGTAAAAATGATGAGCCTATGTTTTCTTGCATCCGTGTTGAAAAAGATGGCAACCAGACACAACGACTTTGGGAGTTCCCATTAGATCGCTCAACCAATGGTCAACCTGCTTTTAAATCGGTAAAGGGAGTTGGGTATTACGCTTGGTTGAATAGCAAAAAAGCAGCAGTCTTCATCGTAGGCGATCCACACCGTTTGGCAATAGCCGATAAACGAAAAGACAATGTTACCAACATAACTGCCAACATCGGACGCTCCTTACAACGGATGCCTGATGGCAGTCTCGCTTTTGTCCACAAACTAGGAGAAAATAGTTGGTTACTCAAAAACCTAAACAGCGAAAGTAGACGCTCTAATTTAATCACTGCAACACCAAAAGGAAAAGAAGATTTCATCGTACTTGGCAATGGTATGATCATTCTTGGCAATGGTAGCAAACTCTTCAAATTCGATCCAAAAAAAGACAACCAATGGATAGAAATTGCAGATTTCAAATACTACGGAATTACTGACATCACTAGAATGGCTTTCCGAAATGGGAAACTTGCGATCGTATCAAAATAGTAACTCAGCTCTTTTTCGTTTCAAAAGCAATTGATTGAAGTTGTTTAAAATAACCTTAGATGAAAAATATCTTCATACTCTTTTTTTTAATTAGCTGTTGCTCGCTAAATGCACAATCTAAAAAATCCGTAAAGAAATCAACAAAAGAATTCCGCACACATTACAAAGCTGATTTTTTAAAAAGCGAGCGTTCTCCTTTTTACAACAAAGAAGCTGAACTAAAAAACTTGCGGTTCTTTCGTCCTAAAAAGAAGTACCAAATCGAATGTACCTTCCATCGTACACCAGATGAAAAACCGTTTGACATGGCGACTTACAGTGGCAAGCTCAAGCAGTTTATTAAGTTCGGAGTATTGACCTTTAAACTGGATGGCAAACAATACCACCTCGCTGTTTATCAAAATATGAAGTACAAGAAAATTTCTCCTGAAAGTCTTTTCCTTCCCTTCAAAGACCTTACTTCCAACAAGAAAACATATGGTGGTGGTCGCTACATTGATTTAAAAATGACAGACATTATTGG
>CALGLS010000231.1 GCA_937959375.1 uncultured Saprospiraceae bacterium | reverse complement strand
GTGACCAACAACATTGGAATGTTGGCATTGGCTTCGTATTGTTTGTACTCACCAATGCTGCGATTGAAAAAATTATTGGTGTTTTCGTTCAACTGTTTTTCGAAAATATAACCGCGATCTTTACGATAAGTGTAACCTCGTGAATCGAATTTTGCCCAAGGCAAAAACAAATCATTTGTGATAATGGTAAAGGCAATCGAGTTGAGTAAATCTTTTGAAACGTTGTCTACATGCTTTGGGTGATACAGGTCAATGTCCTCTCCCAAATGTTTACGCAAGTACAATTCACGTAGATATGCTGTACCAATCAAACCACCGGAAGCTCCTGTGATGAGCGGTGTATGTTTGAATAAATCGCCTTGCATGAGACTGTCTGTTTGCTGCAAAACTTGCATGGACCAAACCGATGCTTTCATTCCTCCACCGCTTACACAAAAAAGAACCATTCGAGGGTCTTCGTCAAACTTAGCGCGCCATTTATTGAGCATGTCGATGGTGGCAGCTTTGTCGTTGAGTACATTTTCTGGGCTTGCAATTTCTTTTAATTTAGCCGTATTATAAGTTGCGAGTTCGCCTGTATAATTTAATCCGTAGCCTTTGTTTTTGTGATTGAAGATGTCGTAGCTCGTTAGATAATTTATACCAATTAAAATGACAATAAAAACGCTAACACTCCATTTGTCAAACCAATAAACAATTGCTCCGGTGATCGCAATCAACACAGACCCAAGAATAAATAAACTGGCTCCGGCTGGAATTCTGAAGTAGGGAATGTCGATCAAACATCCTAAAACCAACAAAACAATTAACCCAACCAGTTGAAGAATTAAAGTATTGAGATGGTTTTGTTTAAAAACTTTTAGTAAATCTTTTTCGTCATAATGATCCACACGTCTTACTAGTCGAGGTTTTAATGACTCAGTTAAGTAGGTGTCAACTCGCCATTTGGGTTTACCACTTTGGATGGTTTTTAATTTAGCCCCTCTTCTTCCTGGTGATAAGGAGTATAGCCTATGCGGTGGCTTGTTCTTGCGTTTTTTGACGTATTGTAATATGTCTTTGTTGGTCAACTGAAAGTAAAGTGCTGACAGCAAAACGGTAGTTATGAAACCAAAAGTAAATGCGAGACAATTGATCGTAATTACTTTTCCTGGCCAATATTCAAAGTACCATTGAAAGTGGATGGTATAGATAAAATAGAAAACCAAAAAGGTTAATGGTATGATGAAGTTGTTGAGACAAAATTTGGTAAACGGTCGCGACAAGCAAGCCAAAAAAGGAAAATGATGCGCGTCCAGTAAATAAGTGGTTAGATTCCAACTCATGAAGAAACCACCAAAGGCAAGTCCAAGAAAAAAGAAGCTAAGAGAGTTGACCTCACCCATGTATTCTGGACCAACAAATAAGAAGTTAACACCAAACAGACGACCGACTGTACCTGTCATTAACAAGCCAAAAATAAACCAAGTTATAATCAATAAAAGATTGTTGCGCAAATGGAGAACAACCAATTGCACGGGGAAAGAATAAAAAATATTGCTAATCCATTTCTTCATTAGAAGTGTTCATCTTTATAACTCGAACGCTTTCGATTTTAGTTTCGCTGACTAATTCGAGAATATACTTGTAATCGTTTAGCAGAATTTCGGCTCCTTGTTCGGGGATTGTAGCAGTTGTGGTGACGAGATAGCCAGAAAGTGTATGGTATTCTCCTTCTGGAAAATTGAGT
Organism: uncultured Saprospiraceae bacterium; assembly: GCA_937959375.1. GTDB lineage: Bacteria > Bacteroidota > Bacteroidia > Chitinophagales > Saprospiraceae > CALGLS01. The sequence goes on along the minus strand of CALGLS010000231.1, from coordinate 5,507 downwards.
CCTTCATACTTCTCGTTCAAGTAATCTACCTCCAAACGTCCTGCCAATATCCATTCATTCTCCGACTTTTGTACTTCTACGTATTCTTCTTGATCATGTTCGTCTTCTATCTCACCAAATATCTCTTCTAATATATCTTCCAAGGTGATTATTCCTGAGGTTCCACCATACTCATCTACTACCCAAGCAATGTTGATTCGATCTTTGATAAACATATTGAGCAAATCCAGTGCTTTCATGGCTTCTGGAACGATTGGAATTTCCAAACTCATTTCACGAATAGGTTTTGGATCTTCTAGCAATTGCTGGTGATGTACGTAACCTAGAATATTGTCAATGTCGCCATCAGATACAATTAATCGAGAAAGGTTACTTTCCTGATATAGATTGATCAATTCTTCTAAGTCTGCCTTTACGTCAATGCTTTTGATCTCCGTTCTTGGAACCATACATTCCTTTACTTTTGCTTTTTGTAAATGTAGTGCTTTTTCAAAAAGATTGGAGTCAATATCTTCTTTATGTTCTGCCGTTCGTGTGTCTCTAATAAAATCTTCTAGGTCAAAACGCGTAATCACATTATCTACTTCATCAACTGGTGTTTTGAAAAATACACGAAGCAAGAAGTTAGATAACTTTGTCATGATCCAAGAGGGAATGGAGAGCAGGTACTTTAGCAGAAAAAGTGGAAATGCTAAGAAGTATAAAATCTGTTCCGCAAAAAGGCGGAAAAAAGTTTTTGGAAGAAATTCCCCAAAAATCAAAACAACAACTGTGATGATAACGGTATTGACGAAAAGGAGTAGGGGACCACTATTAATGTAGGTCTCAAGTTGTGGTTCTAAAACTCGTGTCATCAAGTAGGTAAAGATGACTAGCGCAATGTTGTTACCTACCAACATGGATCCGAGAAACTCTGCTGGCTTTTCGTAAAATCCCGCGAGTATCATTCCACGCTTCGAACCCTTTTGTCTCATCAACTCTACCTTGAGTTTACTTGCGGAAATAAACGCAATCTCTGTTCCTGAGAACAAGGCAGATAAAAGTAAGAAGAGAATAATCAGTCCTATGAACATGTAATTGGTATGCTTAGTAATCGCTTGAGGTAAATATAGCTAAAGAACTTCAAAGATATCTAATCCGAGGGTTTTCATATTTCAAGGTCGAGTATATTAAAACGGAGTCTGCCACTTAAACTAATAACTAATCGTCCTCAACATCATTTATCGCGTCCAACTTCTTTTTCCCCGTGATTTGATTAATGGTCCATTCTGTAAATTCCTGATTAGATTCAAACCCATAACCATAAATTATTTCATCAGGGTTGGTGATACGAACATAGCGATTTGAAAACACACGCTCGTTTTTTTCGTCCCAGATCAATTCCTCGGTTTCTAATTTTTCGTTATTACCACTTTGCCAAACGACACTATCTTTTACGATAATCTGATGCTTTGATTCGTAACGGGTAGCACGTTTAGATGTAAGGACGCTACTGACTTTATTTTTACTTCCAAAAAAATCTGCTTTTATTCCTTTCGTAAATTCTTCTCTAGGGTCAGCTCGGTCTAGATGACGAATCATTTCTGCTCCTTGTATACGTACACGTACGATGGCTGAGTCGCTATAAAAGAGCGTTACGTCTTTTGCTATTTCCTTATTGAAATCTTCTAAGGTGGCTACTTTTTCAATCTCGGCAAGGTCGTTTTCGCAAGAAGCAAAAATTAAAACAGAAAGTAACAGTATTGTTATTTTTTGAAACATAATTTGAATTTCAACGACACTACGCGAAAAAAAAAACATAGCGTGCCTACAGTTATTTTATAATAGAAACATCACCTTCGTAAATGAATTCTTCACCATCAATAAAACCAACAACGGCGTAGAAGGCAAATACATCTGGGGTTAATTCTTTTCCTTTAAATTTTCCATCCCAACCCGAACGTTCGTCACCCATCGGTAGATTCCTTCCTTCCCAAACCATTGCTCCCCAACGATTGAATACACGCAAAATGACAATCTCACGAGCTGCTACATTTCCATACAAGGTAAAGTAATCATTGGTACCATCAAAGTTTGGTGAAAAAGCATTCGGTACATAAATAGGTCGAATCTTATTAACGGTAACGGTCACATCCGCAGAGTCAGCACAGCCAGCTCCATTAACCGCAGTAAGCGTATAAGTTGTGGTATTGGTAATGTCTGTAGTTGGATTCAAACAATCAATACAGCTCAATGAATCAGCAGGCGACCAAGTATAATCTCCACCTGCAGGAAATACAGACCCATTTAATTGCGTCTCATCACCCAGAACAATGGTAATGTCTTCACCTGCATCCACTTCCAAAACTGGCGGATCAACTAGCGTCACTTCAATCACATCTTCACAACCTTTGATGTCGCGTATCGTAATGGAGTAAGTGCCTGCTGCTAAATTGTAAAAAGCAGGAGAGGCCGTAAATGGTGCACCATCAATACTGTATTCATAATCTGGATTACCTCCAGTTCCTGATACGAAGATGGCTCCGTCAGATTCACCTGAACAAATTGGATTGATGAAATTATCTAGGTTGATCATAATGTCAAAAGGAGGTGCACAGCATTCTGAAACTTCTACTTCAATAACTTCTGTTACAATACATCCTTCGTCACTCTCAACCGTCAGTGCAATTGATTTAGTACCAATACTCGTGTACACAATACTGTGAGGGCCAGGTGTGTTGGCAGTTTGTGGCGTTGCGCCATTTCCAAAGTTCCATGACCAACCAACGATAGTACCTCCTGCGAAGGTAGAATTATCAGTAACCGTTATCGGGTCGGAATCACAAGGAACACCCTCTGGAGGATCAATAGTAAAGCTCGCTTCCGGTCCAAGGAAAGTCCCTGTTCCACCAAATTCAATGGAGAAGCCATTTCCGGTATTACTAAAGTTATTGACCACAAGTGCATAACTGATACCTACTTGCATGTCAATAGCTGCTGCAAAATTGTTGTTTCCAGATTGGCAACCCGGTTGTTCTTCAATATCGTTGTCCGCAACTGAAAGTCCGGTCGCTCCTGTACAAGGTTCCCAAGAGCTAAAAGGTTCTCCAACATTTTCACCAGAGGCCATGCAACGAAGTACTACTTTATCAGAACAATCGTTGACACCATTGGGTAACTCATAAACGATGAAGTCAAGGTCATCCGTAATGTTGTTTGGTGTTAGTGTAAACGATAATGTTCCGGGCATATCACAAGTCCAAGAATACCAAGTGGAAGCACTTTCACCTTGCATACAAGTACTGGCGTCGACTTCTTGCATTCCAAAACCAATGACACTTTGAACAGTGAAAGGGGACTTGTCACAAAGAATAACATCTGTGTCGCAGTCTTGCTGCGGAGAAGGAACTTCGTTGAAGTTATTTAAGCACAACTGAAAGGTTCCTTCGTTTTCGTTTCGAGCATCCACTCGGATATAATAAGTCTGTCCAATCGTAAGTGGCCCAGCGAATGATTCGACGATGTTATTGTTAGCATTATCGGAAGCACATTCTTCTTCTACTAGCATGCCACAGGACCCGCTGTAAAGAATGAATTGAGGATCTTGTAATGTTCCACCATTAGAACTGGCTGCACCAATCACAGTGATGTTGATGGTATTGGCTTGAGCCACAAAAGAAAACCAAACATCATTGGCATCCGTCATTGGAAAACACACAGGGTTAGCTTGAGGAGAAGCCGTTGCTCCTGCATTAGTATATGCACCAGGTGTAGAGCACCAACTGGTTAATTCTGTAAGATTGATGGCTGTGACGCATTCGTCATTCAGCGGTTGGGCGATGGTTTTGCCTGCGAATAGTACGGCTATCAATAGCAGTAAGTTTTTAAGAAGGCGTTTTATCATCATGGGTTGAATATTTTGTAGAACCTGCCTGCTAGATGCAGACTAAAATGTTGATCAAGTATTTTACCTCTTTTGAAGGTAATTTGTTCCTAACCGTAAGCAGCATTTATCCTTTTTAGGCTCAAAGTTTAGTTTATTTCCTTTCTGTATGGTGTAAAACGAAAAATTGATCAACTTAAGTGCCATGTTTAGGTAGGAAAGCTGTCAATTGTCCGTAAAAATAAAGCCACAAAAATATGAAATCATTAAAATCATAATTCATTCTTGGACGACTTCTTTGTATAAAATGCTACTTTTGTTAGGAGATGCTTGTAATTGAGGGGTTTTATCGTAAATTTCAGTTACAAACGACTTGATAAATCACCATTTCGAGTCAATAGATTATTAACAATTATTCTAAGAAACAGTATTTGAAGGTATACATCCCGAATATAATAACCATTGTGAACTTGATATGTGGCTGCTGTGCAGTTGCTTGTGCGTTCTATCAACAATTTCATCAAGTTTTAGTGTTCTTCTTCATAGGAGGTATTGCTGATTATTGTGATGGTATGGTCGCTCGTTGGCTAAATGTGAAATCAACCTTAGGTAAAGAGTTGGACTCAATCGCCGACATGGTCACTTTTGGTGTTTTGCCGGGAGCTATTTTGTATATGCTGCTACTGATCGGAATGGGAGAGGCTACAGACCAATTTCAATTGATGGCTGCACCCGGTTTTATCCTTTCTGCGTTTGCTGGTTTGCGATTGGCTAAATTTAATTTAGATACACGCCAAGCAGATGACTTCATTGGATTGTCGACACCATCTTGTACTATTTTTGTGGTTGGTTTGATGTTAATACATGAACACAATTCATTAGAGTTGGGAAGTTTTGTGGTCAACAATTATTTCTTGTACGGAGTCATTGCTGTTTTGTCTTACTTGTTGGTTTCCGAAATTCCAATGGTTAGTTTCAAATTTAAAGGCATCCAATGGAAAGGTAATGAACGTCGAATACTTTTCATTTTAACTGCATTGATTTTGTTGATACTTTTGAAAGAGGTTGCTTTTTCATTATTCATCATTCTTTATATTCTGTTTTCAGTGTTTGATAATTTTTCGGGCCTTCGTAAATCGGCGACCTAAATTATCAATACCTCATTCCTACATTTTTAAACTCACTCCTAAATGCTCTATCTGGTACCTACGCCTATTGGCAATCTTGAGGACATTACCTTGAGAGCATTGCGAATCCTCAAAGAGGTAGATGTTGTTCTCGCAGAAGATACGCGTACAACTGGTCGCTTATTCAAACATTACGAAATTGAAACGCCACTGCGTTCTTACCATGCACACAATGAGCATGGCGTTACACCAGGTTTGGTTGATCAACTAGCGGGTGGAACAAGTATGGCTTTAGTAACAGATGCAGGAAGTCCTGGGATTTCTGATCCTGGTTTTTTTCTAATTCGTGCAGCAGTTGAGAAGGATGTAAAAATTGAAGCTTTGCCGGGAGCAACAGCGATCATACCTGCCATTACAGCAACGGGATTACCTTGTAATCGATTTTATTTTGAAGGTTTTTTACCGCACAAAAAAGGACGTCAAACCAGACTCAAATACCTCGCTACTTTAAACGAAAC
>CALGLS010000230.1 GCA_937959375.1 uncultured Saprospiraceae bacterium | reverse complement strand
GAATAATCGCCTAGTTGTTGATAGCACCAAGCTAACTTTGAGAGATAGTCAAGGTTGTTAGGATCACTTCGTTGGCACTCGTAAATGTGATCTAAAGCTTTTTGATATTGAAAAGCAGCGAGGTAGTCAATTGCTTTCTGGTACTCAGCAGCAATGTCGTAGGTGATGGCCTTTGTCTCCGTTGGTTCTTGCGAAAAAAGGGAGAGGTGCAGACAAATCAAGATGAATATTTGAAGGCTTGTTTTCATATCTAATTTAAAGGTATAACGATTTTTTTAGCAATGCAACTATTTATTTAGTTTTATAACGTAAAAATACGTTATTGTGTTCGCAGACATAAAAAAGCCCTGATTTACACTGAAACCAGGGCTTTTTTTATGAAGTTATAACTTAACTTGGTTAGTCGATATATTCAACGATGCGTTGGAAACGAAATCCAACAGAGAGTTCCAACGTGTTGTTTTTAATGAATTGTTCTTGCACGGTTCGGGCAGAAGAGGTTCCGCCGGATAGTGTAATTTGAGGTTGTCGATATTGAAACGAGAAATCAGGATTGATGGATAATTCTACCACGATTCCAATCAATTCAGTCAGACTAAATTCAATACCTCCTCCAAGAATTCCACCGTAGTTCAATTTCCTTACGGAGTCATCGACTGGCCAGCTTAAACTAGAGAAGGAATTATTGTCGGGGTCCAAAATTTCTTCAAAAGTAGGAAGATTGGTGTTGACGGTGTACTCACCTCTAATACCAAGAAAGTAATAAAATGAATTTGTTTCACCCCAAGGTCTAATTTGTTTTGCTCCCACCGATAAGGCAACGTTTCTGTATTTAAACTCTCGAGATGCGTTAAAAAATGAACCATTATTGGCATTCGTAAAACGCTGATTTCTAAAAGCACTTCCTCTTACATGAAATCCTGCTTGCGCAAAAAGTGAAAACTTTCCCTCTGATGGAAGTGATTCAATAAAACCAATAACATGCGGAGCAAAAAGAACTTCTCGACTACCAGCACTATATTTTTGTGTCCCTAATGATGGGCCACCTTTTATTCCAAAAGCAAATCCACCAGTGTCGGTTACCTCCTGCGCTTGTTGGTCCGTCACCACAAAAATTAAAAGAAAAACAAAGAGTAATATTTTTTTCATAAGTAATAAGCTTTTTAAATTAAAGTGGCAGTTGCAATGTTAATGGCGATTTGCCTTACTAATGCGAATTTAAGTAAAAAATATAAGGTTCACTTATTCCCTCGGTTATGGAAGCGAATTCCACCAAGAACTTGTAAGCAACTAGTAGTGTTGAGTTACTTAACACGAATCCGCTGTCCAATACTAATGGTAGTACTCTGCATCTTATTTAAAGTAAGAATTGCATCAACGGTAGTTTTATATCTTCTAGCAATTCCGTATAAAGTTTCGCCACGAGTCACCATGTGATATACCTTACGGTTTTGCTTTGGAGTATCGATTGTATCCTCTATTTCTGGTTCACCTTCAAAAGTATCAAAATCTTCTGACTCATCTAGGTCAATCGTTTCTTCAGGTTCAAATTCTATTTCATCATCTTTTTTCGTATCGTCTATAAAGTCTTCTTTTATTTCATCTTCAATATTAGTTGAAGCAATTCTGGGTTTGTTCTTTTTGAAAACTCTAAAACCACGTAGTTTTATTTTCGCTCCTTTTGCAGGGCGCTCACCGTCCTCGATTCGGTTTCTTTTGCGGAGTTTTTTCAAACTGATACCATATTTTTGAGAAACGTCAAATAGTGTCTCGCCAGTTTTCATGGCATGGTATTTCTGTTTGCCTCGATAGCCGTTTCTTTTCTTTTGTAAAAATACACGGGAACCTTTTTCAAGTGTTTGATTGGAGCGTTTGATTTTTTCATTGTATTTCACAATAGATTTGGAAGGAACTTCCTGCGCTACTCCAATGTCAATTGGTGTCTCGTCTTCTTTTGCCAAAACAACTTTTACATTATTCACTTTGAAAAAACCTCTTTGAACGACTACGCTAGTATCGTCAGTATCGTCAGGAGTCATATCATCAAAGCGATCGAGATTATAGGATTCAATAACTTTGATTAATTTTTCGGCGTAGGTAGGGCTGGTTGCGTAACCTGCTTTCTTTAGTCCTCTAGACCATGCTTTATAATCCTTTGGATCAAGGTCAAAAAGAAAACCATAGCGATACCTCTTTCGAGGGTCAGTTAGGAAATTGGAATGGGCGATATAGCATTCATTAGCTGAATCAAAAACTCGGAAACAAGATTTTATCAGTTTGCCATTGTCGTCATAATCATCGTCCTCTTTATAATATTCTTTACCTTTCCAAGCAGGACCGCACTTCATTCCAAAATGATTATTAGCTTTGCGAGCAAGTGTGCTTTTCCCTGAGCCCGATTCAAGGATACCTTGGGCCAATTTTATACTAGCAGGAACGCCAGCACGTGCCATTTCACTAATTGCAATATCTTTGTAGCGATTAATATAGATTTCCTGCTTACTACTCTGAGCATTCCCAACAAAAACCGAAACCAGGAATACTGCTAGAATTAAAATTTTTTTCAACATCTTTCAATATATTTTTCAAGGGTTATAATCCGACACGAACTACTTATCTTTGCCAAACAACTATAACGCACAATCAAATTTCTAAATTTCATGCAAATAAAACACATTCTTCTTATATGCACAATGATTATCAGTATCTGGGCTTGTAAAGATACAAACTCCAGCGAAAGTGGTGAAACAGATGCCACTTCAATTGATTCTCTTGCTAATGCAAATACTGCACCGGTCGAAGTTACTAAAATTTACGTTTGGGTTGATAAACTAAGAATGCGTGAATCACCCACAACCAAGAGTAAAGTCATTAAAGAACTTTCTGCGGCAGATCCACTTACTTATCTCAACGAAAAATCTGATTTCACTCAAAAAATTACCCTTAGAGGCACCCTATTCGATGAACCTTGGTTAAAAGTCAAAACCAAAGATGATAAAACGGGATGGGTATACGGAGGTGGTGTAAAATTCTATGCTCCTAAAGTTGATCAGGCTCCTACGCCTTACGACAAGTGTTTTGAGTTCCTTAAAAAAGGTCGAACAGCAAAAGCCGAATCTTGTTTCATGTCGGAACAATTGACTCAAATGAACAAAAATGAAAAGATGGTAGTCAAAGATGCTGAGATGTTAAAACTTCGTCTTTTGAGTGGCAACTATAAGATACTACAGAACAAAACAGATTTTGAAGGTGATTTTATCAAGTATGATTATTATTACTACTATCCAAAGATGAGTAGCTTCGTCGTTCGTGCTACTAGAGCTGAAGGTTATACTTACTTACTCATCAATGATAAATCTGGACGTGAAAAAGCAATATGGGGATTCCCGAAAATAGCTCCTGATGGGCAACACATGATTGTCGT
>CALGLS010000229.1 GCA_937959375.1 uncultured Saprospiraceae bacterium | reverse complement strand
CCATGGCGACACGATGCGTCAAATGAATTATGCTCCCCAAGAAATAGATCATACAACAAAAAAAGTACAAAGAAAACCATACAAAATTCTAATCGAAGCCAACAAACTTTTCATGCCTGGCAATGATGGCATCAAACGCTATCAAATGGAATTGTTGGATGGACTGACTACACTCCAAGATATTTTCCCTAACAAATGGGACATCGATCTTTATCTTGAAGGGGGTACTTTCTTGAAATTAAACGAACGAGGAGAACAACTAAAAGGTATAGGTGAATTACTAGATGAAGAACAACAACGAATTGACAAGGTCTACCACAAAGCAAAACCTTATGAAAATCGTTTATTAGAATTTAAGGCTGTTGTACAAAAGACTTTACCCGATTTTATTTACAATCCTCTGAGTTCAATTTACAGAAACCTACCTGTTCGTGCAGCACTCCGTTGGTATCGTGGTGGTTTGGCAAAAAAAGAAATTGAACAGCATCGAAATACTTTTGAAGAATATGACTTGATACACATCCCCTTACCTCAGAATTTTTTCTTCTTGAAAGAGGCGACAGGAAAGTTTTTAGTAACGGTTCATGATTTGACGCACAAGTCTCATCCTGAGTTTCACACCAAAGAAAATGTCAAACTTTCTGAAAAAGGCATGCAAGAAATCATTCGTAAAAAAGCACACTTATTAGCGATTTCTCAATCAACAAAAAAAGACATTCTCACCTCATATCCCGCTGTAAATGAAGCAGATATATCCGTAATCTACGAAGCTTGCAACCGCAGTCACTTTAAAGCAACTAGCGAAGGAGGCGAGCTAAAAGCAATACAGAAAAAACATCAACTACCTGATTGCCCTTATTTCTTAACATTATCTACACTAGAACCTCGAAAAAACCTAGTCAATACTATTAGAGCTTTTGAAAAGTTAGTGGTAGAAAGCGGAGATGAAAATTTAGCCTTATTTATTTGTGGTAAAAAAGGTTGGAAAATAGATGCGCTTTTCGAAAAAGAAAATCTAACCTCTAAAAATATTTTCTTTACTGGATTTGTAGATGAGGAAGATTTACCTGCGCTTTATTCCAATGCTTTGGCGCTGTGTTATGTCTCTCTTTACGAAGGTTTTGGTTTACCACCAATGGAAGCAATGGCTTGCGGAACCACTGTTATTTATGGAAATAATAGTTCTATGCCAGAAGTTATTGGAGATGCTGGCTTAGCTGCGGACCCAAAGAACATAGATGATATCAAAGAAAAAATGAAGCAGCTACTAAACGAAAACACTCGATTCGCATTAAATCAAAAAGCCATAAAAAGATCGAATCAATTTTCTTGGACAAAGACAGCTTGGGAAACACTGAACTTGTATGAGCAGGTTATAAAAAAAGATCGCTAAACTTAGTCCTACAATGAGACAATATTTATTCCCACTAATTTCCATTCTAATTGGACTTGCCATCGCCTTGGTATTTGGAGAAGTTGTCAGCCGTGTTTATATTTTTGGAACGGATGGATTGTCAATAAAGAAACTCAGATCCATTACAAAAGCAGGCGAGTCTGGTATTTTAAAAACAGCTTCTAATTCAAAAGTATTGTATGAATTAAAACCAGGCATTGATTGTCTTTTCAAAACTAAAGAATTCAGAACCAATGCACATGGATTTAGGGATAAGGCATTCAACATCCGCAAGGCAGAAAACAGCATCAGAGGAATTGTAATCGGTGATTCTTTCACCATGGGAAGTGGTGTTAACATCGAAGACACCTATCACAGTAAAATTGAGCAAGCACTTAATTTCAAGTCAGATTCTGTTCATCATGAGTTACTAAACTTTGGCGTATCTGGTTATAATTTACTCAATTATCTGAGCGTCATGGAAGAAAAAGTACTCCAATACAATCCAGACTATTTGATTGTTGGTTTTTGTTCAAGAAACGATTTCAAACTCCCAAACGAAAAGCATATTCAAGGGAATTATAAAGTAAAACCAGTTATTTCTCCGCCCTTTCTCACTTCTTATCTAGGTAAATTAATTCAGTCTACTTTTAACAGTGAACCACAAAAAGAGTTAATAATTAACGAAGCCCAAAAGACATTTATCGATCAGATGTTTGCATCCTATGCAGCTTTTAGTAACGAAAATAATATTCCAATCATCATCACTTATTTATCGACTGAAGAAGATCACGATAACTTGGCTATCGTACAAGACTTAGCAACCAAGAACAACTTGCCATTCGCTCATTCAAAAGATAAATTCAACTATAATAAATTGGGCAGCTATCAAGTAAATATTTTTGATGCGCATCCGAACGAAAAAGGACATCAGGTATTTGCCAATACGTTGTTGTCCTTTCAACCGTTTCTTGATATTGTGAATGGGAGTCAGAATTAGAATTAGAATTAGAATTAGAATTAGAATAGGAATGTCCCACTGACGCGGTATGCTGCGTGTAGATTTTTCTTTAGAGATTAAGGGCGCGCGGGAGGAAGTGGGAATTAGAATTTAGCAATCAGCATAAAGATCTAGATACTTATTTACAGTTTCACTTAAGTGAAAATTCTTACGACTTTTTTCCTGCCACTCCCCTTCTCTAGCCTTCACAAGTGCCGCTAAAAGTCCTTTTGAATCAAAGGATTCCAACTCCAAATACTTTCCAGAAACGACTTCCTTTAAAGCGCCCTTTTGTGAAGAAATAATTGGTACTCCCATCGCAACCGTCTCTGCCGCTACAAAACAAAAACCTTCGCTATAAGATGGAATGACAATACAAGATGAATTCGTTATTTCTTTGTACAAATCCTTTTTGGGAAGCTCGTGCATGACCTGGATATTTTTCTCTAAACCAAGATCTTGTATCCGTTTTTTGATTTTCAAATGCATAGAGATAGGACGCATTGGAATGATCAACTTCAACTTAGATTCAGGGTACAATAAACTAAATTCCTTAGCGGCTGGAAGTAATAAATCTAAGCCTTTTGATACGCCCAATCTTCCGAAAAATGTATAAGTAAATTGATTTGGCTCCTGATGTTTAAATTTTTTAAACTCATTTGTTTCAAGCCCATTGTAAATGCGAGTGATTCGTTTAGGCGAAATACCTGTGTCTTCCAAAGCCTCTTTTGTAAAATCAGAAACCGCGACATATTTATAAAAAGAGAGCTTTAAAATCAGTTGTTCGTAGGTATAATAAATCAATTTTTGAACAAAATTAAGAAAGGGCAATCGCCACCATAAGCTGCCCCAAACTTCATGAAAAGTAATGATCACTCGTTTGCCTTTCAACTTGCCTGCGAGCCAAGCAGGCAGTGCTGCATTGTAGGTGGTTGTATGCAAAACATCGCAATCTTTGGCAATTTGGAGAATCGTTGCTAGACTATAAAATGTAAAAAGGAAACGGTTGCTACAAGGTATTCTTTTGACGGTAATTCCTTTTATCGTTTCATCTAAAGGCAAGTCTTCATCATGTTGTGTCGTCACGACCCATATCTGATGACCTTTACTGGCCAGTGTTTTGGCAAGCTCATAGAAGAGCTTTTCCGCACCTCCGATGTATGGATAAAAGTGTTCGACAACAAAGAGTATTTTCATGATTCTTTTGCTTCCTTTTCATCTGTAAGTGCAATGTGACGTACTAGATCGGTAATTGCTTTGTCTTGTTTTTTTATCATAAAGTACATTTTAAAAATGACGAAAAACAAGATACCTATACAAAAGAAGATGATGGCATTTATATTACTTTTTATGCCAAATATTTTAGCGATTAGATTGGAAAAGAAATCAGGAAATATGGCAAATATGCTCACTGCAATCCAGAATCCAACTCCTAATACCAATTCATAAATGGTGCTTTTAGAACTTGAATACCTACGCACCAGATAAATCACAAATAGTAATGCGAGTATTGGCACCAGGATTTGAAAGAGGCGAATTTCCATTTTTTTGGTTTGATTGAGCAGATTAAATAATTGCGATTAGCACTGCTTATATGATATTAAGAAGTAATTCCTGTTCTTTCCTGCTAACGTTTTTTTAAACTAAATAGGCACAGAGAACACATAGAAAATTCTAACGATCAAGCCTACGTGGCCTTTGTAACTATACGGTCAAACGACACTATGGACTTTTTTAATAATTGTACAAAAAACAAAATAATTACAAATCATTTAAAAACAATCTTACGAATCAAATGCCAAGCCGTCGTAACACCTGCCATAAAATTTTGTCCTTTCTGTAGACTGTACTCACTATACAAGGTTTCTATCGGAGCTTCCTCCAATTTCAATCCTAAGCGATCAGACAAAATCAACATTTCACTACAATAGCTAAAACCATCAAGGGTTAAGTTGAGTTGCTCAATAGCTGATCGGTTAAATATTCGAAAACCAGATTGTGTATCAGAATAACTATTGGAACAAAATAGATTGGTAATCAGATTCGCCAATTGGTTATAGCGCTTTCGTATATTGGGCATCTCTGAATTGTCATTCAAAAATCTACTGCCAATGACAATATCAGCTCCTTTGTTTTTCAATGTAGTGTATAAAGTTTGAATGTCCGCTGGACTATGCTGACCATCACCATCCATCATCACAAGGTATTTAAATTGTTTTTTTCGAGCGAGTGCAATACTCGTTTGAGCAGCAGCTCCTGCCCCACGATTGAGCAAATGTCGAATCACCGTAGCTCCAGCTCTTTTGGCCTCAGCTATACTCTCATCCGTACTCCCATCGTCAATTACATAAACCTGATCATAACCAGCATGCTGAATATCTTTGATCACCTGATAAATGACTTGGGACTCATTATAAACAGGAAGACAAATGGATATTTCGCTTTTTGGAATTAGTATCATCACTTTCTTTTACTCAAAAAAACTGCTTGTTGTTACTTAAGTAAGTACTCAAAATAATCAATTATTTAATTTCAAATAAAGCAAAAGAACCTTGATAAACCGCTTCGCCTATCAAACCGGGTACACCTCCGAAGTTCATCCCTCCTTTTGAGGTAGTTTTTCCTCCAGGATCTTTTACAATACGATCGGTAACTAAAAGCTGTGCTTCTCCTGAATTCAAAAGTTGGCGTACAAAAGCTTGATTCTTCTTTTTCAATGATTGCTCTGGCGTCTTGTCAATAGTTGCGGTTCTCAAATCATAAATAATATAACGGAAGCCATTTTCTTTTAAGATTTGGAAAAAGCGTCCTGTAAGTTTGTTGTCTGCTTCTATTCCTCCAAACTGCCCTAGTTGGTTGTCCTCGAGTACTCTTCTATCGTTGTTTAGAATATGATAATTCAAATAAGTTCCTACTCGATAAACTTTGGCATCTAAGTCTCCATTTACCGCCGTCATAACATCCGGAAAGAAAGGATTAAATTGACCTAGTACATCAGAGCTAGTCATTTGCTTTCCAGCAAAACGAAGAGATGGTGTCTTAAAAAAGATGTGTGCATTTTTACCATTATCATGTTCATGAAAATGAGAGATTAAATTGAATCCCATAAAAAGTGCAAAGGCAGTTCCAAAGAAGTAATTGAAAAATACTTTTTGCGCTTCGCCAAAAATTTGTTCGGATTTTGAAAAATAATACACTAGCAAAACGGGTAATAAGGAAAACCCCGGAAAGGCATACCAAGGAATACCATTGCCCATAAATATCCAGAAGAATAAAAACGATGATAAGAAGGTAAAAAGCGCTTTTAAACTTAAAGGCATGGATTCTATTTTTTCCTTTGCTAACCAATACACAAGTACTAAAGTCGCGATTAAAGCGAAGAGCATTAGTATGAAATTCGTTTTTGACAAAACCTGAATTAGACCAGAAAAGACGCCGGTTATTCCAAAAAACAACAGCATCAATCGTTTGTATATTCCTCCAAACACTGCAGCAAAGGAAGTAGAATCTGCTAACAATTTATCGACTCCTTTTATGGCTTCACTACTTTCAAACCCGCCATTACTTCCGTAAACAGAATGGAATGCCATTAAGAGTAAAAAACTCATGAGGAGAAAAAGTATGCTATTTTTCAAAAGTCCCATTTTACCTGAAGAGAGTAAAAGAAGTGGAAATAATAGCAAAAATAAAAATCCGATATCAAGATAAATGTGTCCCGAAAAATTGGTATTCATTGTCAGATCATAAGGCAAGGAAAAGTACAAGGGTAGTCCCTTTTCAAAACCAAGATAACGATGTAATTCTTCTCTCCGAGTTTGTTCTCCAGCAGAAAGCGCTGGCTTCGATTTTTGATCTACAAAAACTGCGGAAGCTTGTTTCTTTTTAGAACCTTTCGTTTTTAAATCATCCCCTTGTGGAAGAGATATAAACTGAGCTTTTGCTGAATTTTCTAAATCTAAGTCGGTGGATTCTGGAATTTGAAGATGACCATAATAAGCAGGATTGATTTTAAGTATTGGACGAGGAGATTTACCTTCTATGAAAGAAGAAACACTCAATGTTTTGTTTTCAGATAAATGTTTAATTCCCCAAGGCGTGTAGGCTAACATAAAAAAGGCCGTAAACAATAGTGCTGGTTGGAAGATTTTTTTGAAATTCGAGGGAGCATTTTTAAAAGAAAAAGCTGAAACACCCAATCCAATCATCAAAAAGATAGCAGCAATCACTAGTGGTGATATTGTTCCCAAATCAATTGCTGCAAAGCGATCTACTCTGATTAAGAAAACGCCTCCTAATGCTGTCAACACTGCTCCTGCAAACGCAATTCTTCCAGCTTTCAAATAACAGAGATAGCCCATCAAGGCAATGAAATTTAAAAGTGCAATGTATTTAATTCCAAAGGCATATCCGGTGAGCCAACCAGCTAGTATCCAAACGAATAGATGTGCTGGTAATTTGAACCCTTTCCAATTAATTAGTTGCAAATCAGCATCAGGTTTGTTCTTTTTTCTATTGAAATGAAATTCTAGTAATAACAATAAAACGGACAGTGAAATAAAGAGAAAACCTAGATCTACTTTCTCATCCTTAAAGTTATGAAAAGAGATATATGGCGAAATGTAAAACAGCGTTGCCGCCAACAATGATTTGTCAGCAGACATAAAAAGCTTTGCGATTCTAAACACCGCAATTAAACATAAAATTCCAGCAAGATGCGACAGCAAAATTGAAACAGCAGAATTTCCAAACAACAAAATTCCAAAACTCATAATCACTGACCAGTTAAACGCCTGACCTCCTTCCGGCAAACCGTGGTACTCCCCTATTAGCTTGCTGGTGTTCATGTACAAATTGCCACCATCAAAACCTGTTGGAAAAATCTTGATCGCTCCTATCGCATTTATTGCAATAAAAATAAACAAAACTAAGGCAACCAATAATCCTTGCCACCCCAAGTTCATACTGATCCGCTTTATAAAAAGCACCTTCAAAAAAGGAAGAATAGATTTATATTGAAGTACCGTTGCGCTAAGCAATAAAGGCCAAAGTATCCAAAAATGAAGTAAGTTGAAACAACCCAAAATTACGGTCAGCAAACCTATGATGCTTAGTCCAACAGCCAGACTGATGATTTTAAGCGAAACACCATAAATGTAAGGCTTAAGTGGTTTCATCACCAGTGATCCAAAAGCATAAGCCATTAAGAAGATGAGAAAAACAAAGAGGTGCAACATGGCCGTATGGCCTGCAAAATAGAAAATATGTTCAGCTGGACTTGCGGTAAAAAGATTATTTGCGGAGGAGTAATATCCAAAAATAAGGGTCATGATAAACAACAAGAGTCCATATAAACCAAGGCCGTTTATTTTTAGCCCTATCTTTCTTTTTGTTTCAGCAGGACTACGAAAAAGTAAGAACCAAGCGCCACCCATTACTAAAACCAAGATGACCATGAGCCCCCAATATTTAGATTCTAAAAGTGCTTTTTCGTAATAAGAATGATGGAAAAGGTAATCCAGTAGGACAAACAGCCCCCACAAAATCAGGATAACCCTACTTGGCCAAAGGTGTAGAAATGACGTTTTTGCGCTTTGCATATTGTTTTCAGATGGTTTGAGTTAACTAGGTAGTCAAATTAAATTCAATAAAAGCCCTCCTCCTTAATGGCATCAAACTCTTAATCAAAATAATTTCATCCAATTTAATTACTTTTCACTTAAGAAAGTAATAAATGAGTATCTCTTATTGATGCTCTTGTAAGTTATTTCATATCCATAGTGATAAGCCATTGATTTCCAATATTTATTCTCGTTTTTCGGAAACAAATCACTCGTAAAAATCAACCGTTCCAGAATAATAAGGTTTATTCATAAATTCCCTACATTTAGGAACTAAAACCTTCACACCATGGCAAAGTATGACACCATAGGAACGCACTACAACCAAACCCGTACAGCCGACCCATTTTTACTTGATCAGATGTGGCAGAAGTTGTACCATACAGATCATCAACGATATCTTGACATTGGTTGTGGAACGGGCAACTACACGATTGCACTCCATGAAAAAGGCATGGCAATAACAGGTGTTGACCCTTCTTTAAAAATGCTACAGAAAGCTGATGCTAAAAATTCAGACATTGAGTGGACGCAGGGAAGTGCCGAAAATATTCCTTTCGAAAACAATAGTTTCGATGCAGCTATCGCAAGTCTAACTTTACATCATTGGACGAGTTTAGTTGATGGATTTAAGGAATTGAATCGGGTTTTAAAAACGGGAGGAGGTATCACGATATTCACTTCCTCTAAAGAACAGATGCTTGGCTATTGGCTCCATCATTACTTTCCTCAAATGCTGGCTGACTCCATCCAACAAATGCCTGCTCGTGATGAAATCGTAAATGCGTTATCTGAAGCTGGTTTCGAAATTACAGATACTGACCCTTATTTTGTGCGACCTGATTTGCAAGATAAATTTCTTTATGCAGGCAAACATGATCCATCCTTTTATTTAGATCCGATAATGAGACAAGGGATTTCTTCTTTTTCTTCCTTAGCAAATCAAGCGGAAGTAGAGCAAGGTTTAGATAAATTGGAAGAAGACATTAATTCTGGTAAAATAAAATCGATCATTGAATCGTATGAGAATGATTTGGGAGACTATTTGTTTGTTTCGGCAATAAAGGTATTGGTACTTGATTGAAATTGGAATTATTTGAATATCAAAGAACACCACTTTAATAAGTTATCATCCTGAGCAACAAAGGAGTCGAAAAAACATCAGGAATAATTAAACCTTGTTGTCCTCCTGAGCGACGAAGGAGTCCAAAGAAGATCAACATTGCTTAAACTTTGTTATCATCCTGAGCGACGAAGGAGTCGAAAAAACATCAGGAATAATTCAACTTTGTTGTCATCCTGAGCGACGAAGGAGTCGAAGGATGGCAATAATTTAGAGTAAAGAAAGCCTTGAGTTTCAATACAGTTTTTATATTCTATTAAATTTACACCATTACATCTTCAAAAAAACATCATGAGAATAAGCCACCTACTTTTTATACTAGCCATTTTTAGTGCAATGTCTTGCAAATCAAAAAAAATGCTAAGCACAGAAAAGCCACCCTACATGCCGAATCTAAACGCAGATGAGGAACGGCTAAAATACGCAAATGAACTAGCACACAGGTTCATTATTACTGATGGGCATGTTGACCTCCCCTACCGACTACGCGTTATGAACTTTCGTTTTGAAAAAGAAATGATTGGTATTCCTATCGAATCAGACAAAGGCGACTTTGATTATGTTCGTGCAAAAAAAGGAGGACTGGATGCACCTTTTATGTCAATATACATACCTGCTAAATTCCAAAAAGAACCGGGTGAATCAAGAAACCTTGCTGATACACTCATCAATATGGTGACTGGCATTTGTGATGAACATCCTGACAAATTTGAGGTGGCGCATTGGGCAAGTGATGTAGAACGCATATTTAAAGCGGGTAAAATTGCGCTACCGATGGGCATGGAAAATGGGTCTGGTCTAGAAGATAAACTGAGCAATGTCGCTTACTTTAAAAAACGTGGCATCAGTTATATCACACTTACCCACTCGAAAGACAATTTGATTTGTGACTCTTCCTATGATACCACTCGCACCTGGAATGGACTCAGCCCTTACGGAGCTCAAGTCGTAAAAGAGATGAACAAGCAAGGCATTATGGTTGATATCTCACATGTTTCTGACAGTACGTTTTATCAGGTTCTGAAACTAACAGATATACCCGTGATTGCCTCCCACTCTTCTACTCGAAAGTACACACCGGGGTTTGAACGAAACATGAATGACGATATGATTCGTCATCTAAAGAAAAACGGTGGCGTGATTATGATCAATTTTGGTTCTACCTTTTTAGACAAAGAGGTATCTGATCAACGCACTGAATTGAGAAATAAGTTTCACGAAATGCTTAACAAAGCTGGTCTCAAAGGTGACGATCCGGCAGCCAAACCTTTAATTGAAAAATTCCAAAAAGACAATCCTCCTTCTTTTTCCGATGTAAAAATGGTAGCCAATCATATTGATCATGTAGTTGCTTTGGCAGGTGTAAATCACGTTGGCTTTGGTTCAGATTATGATGGCGTTGGAGACTCACTTCCCGTTGGGCTAAAAGATGTTTCTCAGTTTCCAAACCTAATCGCAGAATTACTAAAACGCGGATACAGCGAATCAGATATTGAAAAAATTTGCTCAGGGAATTTAATGCGCGTTTGGAAAACCGTGGAAGCTTATGCTAAAAAACAATAAAAAAGCGCCCGGTAAAACCGAACGCTTTATAATCCAAAAGACCAACATTAATTTATATTTTCCAACTGCATGATTAGCATTGCCAATCAAAAGCTGACGTTTACTAAAACTCTAATAGTTGAGTAAACGTCAGTATTCTAATAATTATAAAAAGATTACAATCGAAAACATTAAACTGATTGCTCTTCTAAAAAGGAAGGATTTTTTTGAAGGGACATGCTCCCTATTCCGTTTTTTGGAGAGGAAGAATGGGGAGTATAGGTTAGTTAGTAGTTTAGGGAAAAGATCGAAGACAAAAAAGACCGAAGTCGGAACAGGTTGACCGCTAAGTCAGTTCTCTGAATATTTAGCTGCAACGCTTTTAGGAAATTTTTTAAACCTGTCGGGCCGCCAGGCGGGAGCCAAAATGTAAAAGTATCCGAAAATCGCGCCTTTCTGGCGTAGCATGTCATTCGTGGGTAACTTTTACATTTGGACTTTTGCGGTTTTACATTTTACATTTAGACACCCTGTTCCGAATGCCAAATTCAATTAACGGTCTTCCGACTTCCGTCTGTCTTCGATCTTTTCCCTAAACTACTAACTAACCTATACTCCCCATTCTTCCTCTCCAAAAAACGGAATAGGGAGCATGTCCCTTCAAAAAAATCCTTCCTTTTTAGAAGAGCAATC
>CALGLS010000228.1 GCA_937959375.1 uncultured Saprospiraceae bacterium | reverse complement strand
TGAATCCTTTTGGAGGAATGGAGCAAATTACGTTTAGCCCAGATGGTCAATTTATCGCTTACACTTGCAAAAAATTAAAGGGAAAGGAATACACAACAAGCACCAACTCTGATGTCTATCTCTACGAAATTGAAACTGGTAAAACAAGGAACCTTTCAAAAGGAATGATGGGCTATGATATGGACCCTGCTTTTTCTCCTGACGGAAAATCAATCGTTTGGAATAGCATGGAACGCGATGGTTACGAAGCAGACCGTATGCGAATATTTATGATGAATTTGCAAACTAAAGCAAAAGTTGAATTGACAAAAGGTCTGGATCGAAATTGTAATTCACCACAGTGGTCCTCTGATGGAAAAACACTTTATTTTTCTTCGCCAGAAAGAGGAACCTATCAGTTGTATAGCATGGATGTGGGATCAAAGAAACTCCGCCAAATTACAAAAGGTCAGCACAATTATTACGGATTTGTGGCAAACGACGATCACATTATTGCCAGCAAAGCGTCGATGTCGAAACCACATGAATTATACCGAGTAGATTTGAAATCAGGAAGCGATAAGCAACTCACTCAGATCAATACAGAGATGTTGGCTAAGATAAATATGGGAGAGGTGAAAGAACGCTGGGTGAAAACAACTGACGGAAAAGATATGTTAGTTTGGATGATTTATCCACCTAATTTTGATCCAAATAAAAAGTATCCTGCTTTGCTTTATTGCCAAGGAGGACCACAGTCAACAGTTTCTCAGTTTTGGTCATACCGTTGGAATTTCCAAATGATGGCTGCTAATGATTACATTGTCGTAGCGCCAAATAGGAGAGGGCTTCCATCTTTTGGTACAGAGTGGAACGAACAGATTAGCGGAGACTGGGGCGGACAAGCACAGCAAGATTTGTTGTCTGCGATTGACGATGCGAAGAAAGAATCCTACATTGATGAAAATCGAATTGGTGCAGTCGGTGCAAGTTATGGCGGCTACTCGGTTTACTGGTTGGCAGGAAATCACAACAAGCGATTCAAGACGTTTATCTCGCATTGTGGTTTGTTTAATTTAGAAAGCTGGTATGGAACAACAGAAGAAATGTTTTTTGCCAACTGGGATTTGAAAGGTTCGTATTGGGATAAAAACAAATCAAAAACGTGGAGTACAGATTCCCCACATCGTTATGTTGGAAATTGGGACACACCAATGTTGGTCATCCATGGCGGAAAAGATTTTAGAGTTCCTGAGTCCGAAGGAATGCAGGCATTTCAAGCAGCGCAATTGCAAGGTATTCCCTCCCGCTTTTTGTATTTTCCAAATGAAGGCCACTGGGTACAAAAACCACAGAATGGTATTTTATGGCAACGGGTATTTTTTGATTGGTTAGATAAGAGTCTGAAGGAATAAGGTTTGAAGGAGAAAAGGTTTGAAGGTTTGAAGGAGTCCACTAACGCAGTACACGATCGCGCGTCCTTCAAACCTTCACTCCTTCAAACCTTAAGGCCTACTCTCGAATAAAAGTCATCTCACCAGCAGCATCAATCGAAACAATCACAGAAGGTTCCGAAACCTCTTTGTCATGTTGTCGCTGCTTCACCACATAATCCACTCCCTGAATGATGGCAGAACTCACTTCTCCAAAATGAGCAGGAAAAGGTTGACCAGCAAGGTTTGCAGAGGTAGAAACAATAGGTTTACCAAATTGGCGAATAATTTCTTGGCAAAAGGCATCTTGAACCACGCGAATAGCAATGGATCTATTTTCGGGAAGTAAATTATCAGGTAAATTTCGTGCCTCCGGGTAAATCACCGTTAAAGGTCGAGTATGGTGCATGAGCAAAGTCTCCACTCTAGGGTGCATTTCAACAACATAATCCTTTATCATTTCGATAGAATCAACTAAGATGGATAGTGGTTTGTCATACGCTCTCTGTTTTAGGTCGAAAACCTTTTTAACAGCTTCAGCATTCGTTGCATCACAGCCAATTCCCCAGATGGTATCTGTTGGCATAAGTAGCGTGCCTCCGTCACTTAAAATATTGGTTATGTCTTGTATACTGTCATTTTCGAACATAAATCCGCTTAAATTTGTTGGATTCATACCGTGCGCCTTGGGTAAATGTTGGGACATAGTTTTTTAGCTTTATTTTGGAAGTAGTAGTCAAAGTTGAAAAAACGATTTCCATGAAGGTCAGAGGCCTATAGCTTTGATAGCCGATGGAAATAATTTTAAACAACTTTTATATGTAAAAATATAAAATTTGCCGTATTAATTTGCTGTTATGCTAGATATTAAAATGATTAAATATATATCAAATTCCACACCATAGGAATTGCTAGTCTTTAATTAACGCAAATGCGCGACATTAATTTTTAAAACTGTCAAATTTGGAGTAGTTTTATATCAATAATTTTAAATTCTATACGTTTTAGCCTCAGATAACGTTGAATTACAGGAGTTTCTAGTCAAATAGTACACAGTCCGGTTAAAATAAATATGGTACGTTTGTGCTCCAATAACTTTGGAAATTGCCCTTTATCAGTCGAATCAAGCCAATGCACATCACACAACCACGTAACAAAAAATTGAATAAGCTAATTAAACATATCGCCCTCATCCTCTTTGGAGTATTCCTAGTCGCCACCTCTATGGAAGCGAAGCACATTATTGGAGGGGAGATTACCTATGTTTGTAACGGCAACGATTCCTATACTTTTCTAATGTCAGTTTATCGAGATTGTGACTCTGATGGAGCTCCTTTTGATCCCGAAGCTGCAATTGCCATTTACAGAGGAAATAATAGTCCCTATACGATGGTAGAAAATCTGCAAATACCTATTTCTTCTGGTCCTGATAATATCAACCCAGTATTGAATCCCTGTATGGAGATTCCTGACGTTTGTGTTGAAGAAGCAACCTATGAATTTACGGTAACTCTACCTGATGGTAATGAAAGTTATCACATCGTATACCAACGATGTTGTAGAAACAATACAATTAATAATATCATCAATCCTGAAGATACTGGAGCAACCTTTACCATAGAACTTACTCCAGAGGCTCAATCAAATTGTAACAACAGCCCAGTATTCAATGACTTTCCTCCTATCGTTATTTGTGCAGGTATGGATATTGATTTTGACCATTCCGCAACAGATCCAGATGGAGACCAACTTGTTTACAGCTTTTGTAGTCCAGTGCAGGGAGGTGGAGTGTTAGGAACACAAGACAATCCTGGTGATCCACTAGCTTGTAATGGTGTGATGCCAACTCCGGCTTGTCCTCCTCCATTTCCTCTAGTCAATTTTGTAGCGCCAACTTATACGGAAGACGAACCAATGGGAGGAGATCCTATCGTTTCAATTGATCCAGTTACAGGGTTAATTTCTGGTGTGCCTGATGTTCAAGGACAGTTCGTCGTTGGAGTTTGTGTAGAAGAATATAGAAATGGTGTACTACTTAGTGTAGTAAGTCGTGATTTTCAATTTAATGTATTGGGTTGTACGCCGGTTGTAAACGCAACAATAGATGCTGATGAAATTGTAGACGAACAGAATTTTGTGATTTTGTCCTGTGGTAGTAACACCGTTAACTTTATCAACGAAAGTATACAAGAACAAAATATTGATGTTTTTGAATGGGAATTCGAAACTGGTCCTTCCACTGTCGAGACGTTTAATCAGTGGGAGCCAACGATCGAATTTGACGGACTGGGTACTTACAACGGAACCTTGATTCTTAATCCGGGAACACAATGTGGAGATACCGCATTTATTGAAGTGAATATTTATCCAGATATCGATGCAGATTTTTCTTTTGTCTACGACACCTGTGTCTCCGCACCAGTTGATTTTACGGATTTGTCAACAACGGGTAGTGGAACCATGACCAATTGGGATTGGAACTTTGGTGATGACTCTACTTCAATTGAAACAAATCCTTCTCATCTTTATATGGTACCGGGTGATTTGCCCGTGACACTAATCGTGACCGATATAAATGGTTGTATGGATACCTCTACACAAACGATAAACTACTATCCAGTACCTGCTTTAGTGGTTATTCAACCCACCGATTTTATAGGTTGTGAACCACTATGCGTCACTTTCGAAAATTTATCTTTTCCAATTGATTCTACTTACGATGTCATTTGGGATTTTGGAGATAGTACAACAGCAAATATGGTAAGCCCAGTACATTGTTATGAAGAAGGAATATACTCTGTGTCTGTTGACATTACTTCTCCTATTGGCTGTGAAACAGAAGCTTCCTGGGATAACTGGGTGACTGTTTTAGGATCACCTACTGCTGGTTTTGATTATACGCCAACAGAGTTGAATAACTTTGATAATACAGCCTACTTTACGGATATGTCCTTAGAGGCAGTGCAGTGGAAATGGATTTTTGATGAGTTTGGAACTTCTATTCTGCCTGATCCTGAATTTACTTTTCCGGATACAGGTTTGCAGGTGGTGACTCAAATCGTTTATCACGAAAGTGGGTGTCCTGACACTGCTGTTGTCAATCTAGATATAAAACCGGAAATACGTTACTATATTCCGAATGCCTTTACACCAAATTTTGATGGAATTAATGACTTCTTTTTAGGGACAGGTGTCTTTGGTGGAATAACAAACTTTAATATGACCATTTGGAATAGATGGGGCGAGCTTATTTACGAAACTGAAGATCCTTTTGAAGGTTGGAACGGCCGAAAAAAGAATGTAGGATCTATGTCCCCACAAGGCGTTTACGTTTACATTACAACTTTCACCGGTCCCCGAGGTGAGCCCTATAAGTTGAAGGGATTTGCTACCCTTTTAAAATAATTTTAGAAAACTGAATGAACAAAATTTAGGGTGCTTAGATGGCTAACCTTTTTATGTTCATTTTTTTGCGAAACTCCAAATATGCTTATTCCTGATAGGTGTATTTGGAGTTTTGTTGTTGAAGTCATTTACCTCTAGCAATTCGCCTTACAATATATTTATTTGAGATTAAACTATCTCATAATATGTTGAAGCCTGAGATAGTTTTGCCATACTTGCGGCATACCCGTTTTTTATACCTACCAAACTTTCGCCATTCCTTATTTATAACTATATTGTAGAACGTCTTCATTAAGTTTATACAACTATTGGTTAAATTATAAATCGCCTTCATTCTTAACTTGTTGATAATGAGTTGATTTAATAGTGTTGAATCCGCTATAAGTTGTATAAAGATTGCCAAAAAAGACCCTGTTATAAACTGTTTCTACGGTAAATTGAATAACAAGCTGGTTCGGCAAATTAATCCATGATCGATTGAATATTAAATAAAGCCAACAGTTCTGTTGTTTAATAACCTTTCGATGTTACTGGCAGATATTTTTTAACGGAAACTTACAAGAACAATTACAAAAGCCACCATGAAAAATAAATTACTAAAATTACTACTGGTATTTGCATTAACCTTCAGTTTGTGTCAATCGTATGCTGCTCATATTATTGGAGGTGAGATGACATACGTTTGTACTGGTCCAGATCCTGCTAACCCTGGAAACATGCTTTACGAATTTACCATGTGGGTATATCGTGACTGTCAGGGAAATGGAGCCAGTTTTGATTCTTCTCCAGGAGGAGGAGTAACCGGAACAGTGAGTGTCTATCTCGGGACTTTTTATCAGGAGACCATTTTTCTCGATGCTCCTGAAGTCAGTGAGATTGATCCAGCCGAAAACAATCCATGTGTAACCATTCCACCTAATGTATGTGCTGAATCTGGCGTCTATTATTTTTCTAAAAGCTTACCGATAGAACCAATTAGTTACAATATCGTTTATCAACGTTGTTGTCGAAACAACTCTATCAGTAACATTCAAGTGCCGGGCGAAGTTGGAGCGACCTATTATGTTGAAATTACGCCAACAGCTCAGAACGAATGTAACTCAAGTCCTACATTTAATAATTTTCCACCAGCAGTGATTTGTGCAGATCTTCCACTTGAGTTTGATCACTCAGCAACCGATGTAGATGGCGATCAGTTAATCTACAGTTTTTGCGCACCGCTAGAAGGTGGTTCTCAAACCAATGTAGCTCCAGACCCAGATAATCCACCACCATATGATGCCGTGACTTTTGTTTTACCAAATTATAGTGATCTAAATCCGATGGGTGGTTCTCCTCAAATTTCAATTGATCCATTGACAGGACTGATTACTGGTACGCCAGATGTTCAAGGTCAATTTGTGGTTGGAATTTGTGTAGAAGAATACAGAAATGGAGAATTGAT
>CALGLS010000227.1 GCA_937959375.1 uncultured Saprospiraceae bacterium | reverse complement strand
TCTTGTACATTGGGGTGCTGTTTGTCGTAACTTAATTCATCGTGGATGAACAAGGCAATTAATAGACAACAAGCGACTCCAATTGCTAAGCCGAAGATATTGACAGCGCTATAGAATTTTTGTTTCTTTAGTTGTCGTAGGGCTATTTTGAAATAGTTTTTTAACATGGCTTTAGTTTTTTAGGGTCTTAGTTTTAGCTTTATGTTTTTGATTGTTCAACCTTGAGTGTGTAGATTTTTGTTGACGATTTCCTCCCGAACAAAACCGTCTTCTAAGTGAATGATTCGATCACCGTATTGTGCGTTCTTTTCAGAATGTGTTACTTGGATGATGGTCATTCCGTCGTTGTGTAATTCTTTGAAGAGTTGCATGATTTCTTCTCCTTGTTTGGAGTGTAGATTTCCTGTAGGTTCATCGGCAAGTAGTAATTTTGGTTTTCCTATGATGGCTCTTGCCAAACCGACTAGTTGTTGTTGACCTCCCGAAAGTTGCTCAGGGAATAGATCTTTTTTTGCAACGATGTTGAAGCGATCTAAGAGTTCTGCGACCATTGGTTTGCGCTCTTTTGATTTTACACCTCGGTAGATTAGTGGCGTTTCGATATTTTCATAAACGGTTAAATCATCAATGAGGTGATACGCTTGGAATACGAAACCGATGTAGTGCTTATACAGGTCTACTCGTTTTTTTTCTTTGAATGTATGGACTGGTTCATCAAAGAAGTGATACTCGCCGTTGTTGGCTTCATCTAGCATTCCGATGATTTGGAGTAGGGTTGATTTGCCGGCTCCGCTGTCGCCCATGATGGTTAGGAACTCACCTTGTTTTACGTGGAGGTTGACGCCTTTTAGTATCCAACTTTTTTGAAGTCCTCGGCGGTAGTATTTTTCTATGTTTTTTAGTTGTAGCATATGGATAGGGCTGTGCCCTTCGTTTATGGATGTATTCCCTTCAGGAAATGCCTTCTGACGTGTTGTGGTCGAGGCTCCGCTGGGTGTTGTACTTTTTAATAATTCATTATAGATACTGACGAACGATGTTTTCGGTAACGACTTGGCCATCTAGTAGACGGATAATTCGATTGCCGAATTCGGCGCAGTATTGGGAGTGTGTTACCATTACGATAGTGGTGCCTTTTAAATTTAGATCTGCTAAAATTTTCATGACGTCGTCTCCGTTGGCGCTATCAAGGTTTCCAGTTGGCTCATCTGCAAGTATTAACTTTGGATTGTTGATGATGGCGCGGGCTACGGCTACTCGTTGTTGCTGACCACCGGACAGTTGTTGTGGAAAGTGATTTCTACGGTGCATCATATTCATCTCTTCTAATATGGCTTCTGTTCGTTTCTTTCGTTCGCCGGAAGGTACCTTGGTATACATCATTGGTAGCTCCACATTTTCGAAAACAGTGAGTTCGTCAATTAGGTTGAAACTTTGGAATACGAATCCTAGGTTGTTTTTTCTGATGTCAGATCTTTTTCTTTCAGAAAGGCTACCGACTTCTTGGTCATTAAAAAAGTAAGAACCGGATGTTGGACTATCGATCATGCCGAGTATGTTCATCAGGGTGGATTTTCCGCAGCCGGATGGTCCCATGATGGATACGAATTCACCTTGATTGATTTGTAACTCTAGATTGTTTAGAGCGGTGGTTTGTACTTCGTCGGTGCGATAGGTTTTGTTGAGTTTTTCTGTTCTAATTATCATTGGTTGATTATTTTTATTTTAGAATTCTATCTAGTTTGAAATGAGTTATTTTTTTGTGAGCTTTTCTGATGTATTTTTAAACACTAAGGTCACTGAGGGCACTAAGCCTGCTGACGTGATCCCTTCTAGTGTGGTGTTTCGCGATCGTATATTTTAGCTTTAGTTAAAAGAGTCTTCATGGCTGCCTAAGGAATTCATTCGGTAGGGTGAAAACCGTTAGAGGGCTCACACTAAAAAGGTGGCATACGTTCAATACGAGGCAGGTTTTTTCTTTGTTCTTTACCAAACCTCCAGCTACCATACGATTTGTGAAAACGAGATTGGCTACTAGAAGATATATTGTCGTTGATTAGGTTGAGAATTTTGATGACTGCTTTCATGATATTGTTGTTTTAGTTTTTTAGTTAATAGTTTTAGAGAGGAGACCGAAGTCCGAAGACGGAAGACCGAAGTTTCCCGCGATCGTATATGCGTTAGAAGGAAACTTCCGTCTTCGGACTTCCGTCTTCCTTTTATTCCAATAAAAGGAGCTCATCCTTATCGCCATAATTTTCATAGCTCGAAGTAATGATGACCTCACCAGGGTTTAGTCCTTCCAATACTTCATAATAATTTGGATTTTGTCGGCCGATTCGGATGTCTCGTTTTATAGCTTTAGATCCGTCTTCGTTTAAGATGTATACCCAGTTGCCGCCAGTAGATTGGTAGAATCCACCGCGTTTGACTAGAGTTGCTTGTTGTTCAGCGCTTAGTTGTAGTTTTACTGTTACGGTTTGTCCTCGACGGATGCCGGTTGGTACTTTGCTGACGAACTTCATGTCTACCTCGAAACCACCGTTGGCAACTTGTGGATAAATCTTTGAAATACGTAAGTTGTAGGTTTCATTTGCAAAAGTGAACGAACCTTCTTGATCAGGAAATACTCTTGAAATATAAAATTCGTCGATTCGAACTCTAATTTTGAAATTACTCAAATCGTCAATCTGTGCAATTTGTGCCCCTTCCGGAATTAATTCACCTACTTCAACTGATAAGCCAGAAAGTTGTCCGCTAATCGGTGCTTTTACAATCAGGTTATCTAAGTTCTTTTTTGACATTTCAAGATTGCGTTTCATGAGGTCAAGTGAGTTCTCCATTTGTTGCGCTTGGATAATAGAGGAAAGGCTATCTTTTTGAATGCTTTGTTTTAGTAGTTGATTTCGCTTGACAAGCGCATTGTACTCATCTTGTGTGTCTTCGAAAGCTACTCTAGAAATTGCGTTGTCTTCCAATAATGCCTTCTCACGATTCATTCTTCTTTTGAGCAAGCGCATTCGAAACTCTGCATCAAGTGCTGTTTCTTTTAGATTCAAACTTTGTTGTTCAGACATGACCGTCAAGTTTCTAACCTGATTGATCTGCGCCATGATGTTGCCTTCTTGGTTTAGGAAATTCATTTGTAAATCAGAATTACTCAATTTAAGTATTGGTGTACCAGCGGTAACCGTCGCTCCGTCTTCCACTAGTTTTTCTTCGATACGACCACCTTCCACTGCTGCAATAATCACCGTCTTGATTGGTTGTACAATTCCGGTAACGGGAATAAACTCCTGAAACACATCCTGACGAATCGTGTCCGTTAATATCCGCGCAGTTTGCACGTTTAACTTACTTTTGCCAGATGCTTTGTAAAAAGAAACGGAGATCCATCCGATCAATGCAATGGCGAGTACGCCGATGATGACCTTCTTGGGCTTGTTGTTTTTCTTTTCGATTATTACGTCCATAATTGATATTATTTTTCTGATATCTTTTCTGTTGTTGCTTAATTATATCCCATATGAGTGCCAACTCTGATGGTGTCTGATTATCAGTGTTTTACATATTTGATATTAAAAATTTATAAAATAAGTGTTCAATAATGTACGATCAGTGTCCGATTATGGACATATTTATAGTTCCGAACTGTTACAGCAACAACAAAAAGGCAATGAAAAAAGAGGCAACCATACTAATCATAGACGATGAAGAGGACATCCTGTTTTCTTTAAAGATGCTCTTGAAGCAACATTATTTCCAAGTTTATAGCGAAAGCAATCCCTATCATATTCCGCGATCATTGGATCAGTACAATCCTGATGTGGTCTTACTGGATATGAATTTTAAAGTTAGTCAGACAAAAGGAGAGGAGGGTGTTCAATGGTTGAAAAAGATAAAGGAATTGAAACCGGATTTGCCCGTAATTATGATGACGGCATTTTCTGATGTAGAGACGGCGATTGGTACGATCAAGCAAGGTGCAACCGACTTTGTAGAAAAGCCTTGGCGCAATGAAAAACTGATTGCAACGGTGAATGCTGCTTTAGCATTAAGGCATTCGAAAGTTGCCTTGCAAAAAGCAGAAACACAGCAAGAGTATCTACAACAGAATATTGACCAATCCTTTGGAGAAATTTTAGGTGACTCACCAAGCATTCTCGAACTAAAAAAAATTATAGATAAGGTAGCACCCACAGATGCTAACATTTTATTGTTGGGAGAAAACGGAACGGGGAAGGAATTGATCGCTCGTACCATTCATAAAGTATCTAAGCGAAATGGACAGATATTTATGGGAGTTGACTTAGGGGCGATAACGGAAACCTTATTTGAAAGCGAACTTTTTGGTCACGTAAAAGGTGCCTTTACCGGAGCGGACAAAGATAAGGTTGGACGTTTTGCAGCAGCTTCTGGTGGAACCTTGTTTTTGGATGAGATTGGAAATATGCCGATTGGGTCGCAACCCAAATTATTACAAGCTTTAGAAAATAAACAAATCTTCTCAGTAGGTTCTGCTTCACCAACTCCTGTGGACGTACGGATTATTTCTGCGACCAACATGCCCTTGGCAAAGATGATTGAGGAGCAAAAGTTTCGACAAGATTTATTGTACCGAATTAATACGGTGGAGATTTCGATTCCGCCATTGCGAGAGCGAGGTAATGACATCATTTTGTTGGCAGAGCATTTCATGAAAATGTATCGAAAAAAATATCTAAAAGAATCACTCACTTTTCATCCGGATACTTTAGAGAAATTGAAGGCTTATACTTGGCCAGGAAATATTCGAGAGCTGCGACATAGCGTTGAGCGAGCGATTATTTTATCAGAAAATGCAAAACTCTTGCCAGATGATTTTGCTTTGGTTTCTAAATCTTCTAAAGAATCTTCAGATGAAATTGCAAGCTTGAATCTAGAAGAAATGGAAGGTGTCTTGATTCGAAAAGCATTAATTAAACACCATGGAAATGTGACGAAAGCAGCGGAAGAATTGGGGCTGACGCGCCCTGCGCTTTATCGGCGGATGGATAAGTATAATTTGTAGGGGGAGGGAAGACGGAAGTCCGAAGACCGAAGACGGAAGTTTCCCGCGATCGTGTTCGCGTAAGAAGAGAACTTCGGACTTCGGACTTCCGTCTTCGGACTAAAATACAAAAAATGAATCTACTAAAATCATTCAAGTCAAAAGTCATCATCCAGCTGATCATCATCACTGCGGTATTGATGCTGATTGCCTACGTGATGTTGAACAAAGATAGAATGTTTTCTCTGGTTGTGTTGTTGCCAGTTCTTGGTGGGTTGCTTTGGCGCTTGTTTAATCTGGTTAACAAAACGAATCGAGATCTTACTCAATTTTTGCAAAGCATTCGCTATGATGATTATGAACAAGATTTTTCCTCAGAAGGTGCGAATGCTATTCAGCAGGAGTTGCATACGGCTTACAATCAAATCACCGATAAGTTTCGTCACCTTCGTTCTGAAAAAGAAGTACAAAGTCAACTGATGCAAACCATTTTAGGTAATGTAGACACAGGGATTTTTTGTACCGATAAAGAAGGGAATTGTAAAATGATTAATACGGCTTTGAAGCAATTGTTGAGACGATCCTATATTCCGACTTTTGATACTTTTGCTCAGATTACACCTAATTTGTACGAAGCTTTAAAAGATAT
Source organism: uncultured Saprospiraceae bacterium (assembly GCA_937959375.1). Lineage (GTDB taxonomy): Bacteria > Bacteroidota > Bacteroidia > Chitinophagales > Saprospiraceae > CALGLS01. The sequence goes on along the minus strand of CALGLS010000227.1, from coordinate 207 downwards.
ACAACCCAGCGAGCGGAAGATAATTAAAGAAGTCATCCAAACTGAAATAGTACAAATTGCGATTCAGTTATTCGTTTTGAAAGTGAAGGACGAAGAGATTAAAGTTTATACCTTTTATAATATCCACAACGAATTGTCTGATCAGGAAGTGAAATCTACGCAGAAGTTGATTCGGATTTTGGCGCATGAGATCATGAACTCGATTGC
>CALGLS010000226.1 GCA_937959375.1 uncultured Saprospiraceae bacterium | reverse complement strand
GTCGAACAAAAATTTTGTGTATACACTTATTCAAGAATACTACTTTCTGATTCCAGCATTCATCTTATTGTTTTATTATTTCATAAAGGAAAAACGCTACCTTCCTTTGCTTTTTATCTTGGGATGCTTTGGAGGCTACCTGCTTCTAGTTAATGTCTCTTTTCACGGAGGTGGTACTGAACAATTTTATATTGAAAATTTATACCTGCCCTTAAGCTTGTTTGTCATCATCCCAATTGTTTTTGAAATCGTCCCCAAAGTTAACTGGAAGATGGTGTTCATCCCTTTATCTTTAATCTGTCTCGTAAAGCTGTGTCACATCTATAATGCGCATACATTTTATACAGAGCGTGTAGAATACATTCAAGAGTTTATAGACAGTACTGCTAATAACGCTAACCCAAAGATGATCCTTAGCCCATCAAAAGTAGATCAAGAAAAATTAATGACAACTTGGGCCATGTCTTATGAAGTGTGGTTACTCTCCACAGTGGAATCAAATGTTAGTCGATCAATCCTTGTTATCGACCAACCAGAAAAGTACCACTGGGCCTTAGGCGAAAATAAAACGTTCATCACCCAATGGGGTTTATTTGAATACGACAAATTACCTTCCAAATACTTTATCCTAAAAGACACCTCGCATTATCAAATACAAAAGTAAAAAGACTAGACTGAGATAACTTTAAGTTTCATAAGGGTTCACTATATTTGTACCCTATGAATGCTTTCGATATATACTTCTATCTTGGTTTCGACCACATTCTTGACATGGATGCAAAAGATCATATTGCATTCTTGATTGCCCTATGCGCCATCTACAAATTAGGCGAATGGAAAAAGGTTTTGATCCTTGTCACCGCTTTCACGATTGGCCACTCCATCACTCTTGGCCTAGCAGCCATGGATATAATTAAAGTCAATAAGTCACTCATCGAGCTATTGATTCCTGTTACCATATTAATCACAAGTGTATATAATGTCTTGAAAAAAGAAACTGTTGAATCAAAGTCCCTTTTCGGAGGTCACCTCAATATCAACTATATCTTTGCCCTCACCTTTGGCTTCATTCACGGCATGGGCTTCTCTAATACCCTCAAATCCATGTTGATGCCCGGAGAGGAGAATCTTCTCGTTCAACAGCTATTGGCATTCAACATTGGAGTGGAATTAGGACAACTTATTATCGTAGCCGCCATATTATTCTTAGCTTATATTGCGTTAAATGTATTGAAAATACGCCAGCGTGAATGGAATCTATTTATTTCAGGCGCGGCATCTGGAATTTCCGTAATTTTGATCTTAGAACAGGTTAGTTAAGGTTTGAAGGGTACGCGATCGTAAGCTCCCCACATTGCTACCCTTTTAATATTTGCTTGATTTGGTAATTAAAAACTGCTTGAATAAAATTTAATAATGGTATTATCTATACTCACATTTTTTCTCAGCTTATTTGTTGGCTTCACTGAGCAAGTGGTTACCGCTACTGCTCACGACTACCATATCAGCAAATGTCAAATCGAGTATAGCGAACCAGATTCAGCCTTGCAAATCACCTTACACATTTACATAGATGATTTAGAAGAAGCTTTGCGCAAACAAGGAAAGGATAAACTTTTTATTGCAACAGAGAAAGAAGACGAGCAGGCTGAAGTACATCTTTTTGAATATCTAAAAGAAGGTTTGGCTCTTGACGTTAACAAAGAAAAAGCAAGCTATACATTTATTGGGAAAGAACCTTCTGAAGACCTACAAGCCATTTGGTGTTATCTTGAAATTCCAAACCTAAAAACGGTCTCTGACTTATCGGTCAATAACACCTTACTGATGGAAGTCTTTGATGATCAAAAAAATATTGTTTCCGTCATGGGACCGAATAAAAAACACGGTTATTTTCTTTTCCAACAAGGAAGCAGTCCTGAACAAATGCAGTTTTAGAAACTGAAACTCAGTCTAAATAAAAACAAAACAACTTGAACGAATTTTTTAAATGGCTCTTCATTCTGCCTATCCGATTTTACCAAAAGGCGATCTCTCCTTTGCTTGGACCTAAATGTCGTTTCCAACCAACCTGCTCCTACTATATGGTTCAGTCCATTAACGAGTGGGGCGTCATCAGAGGTATATGGCTAGGTCTAAAACGAATTTTCAAATGCCACCCTTGGGGACCACACGGCCATGATCCTGTCCCTAAAAATCCGAAGAGAAAACACAACTAAGTTTCCATGTTAGTTGCAATCTAAGTGGCAATACACACATCTGATAACTAGGATACAAATAATACCAAAATTCTCTATCGCAACTTTTTTGCTAAAAAAGCTTGTATTTAAAATTTTGCAAAAAAATAAAACTAAAAACATGTTACGACGACCGAGGAGAAATAGAAGCTCCGCAGCTATTCGCGGAATGATTAGAGAAACACATCTAGGGACCGATCATTTGATCTATCCTTTTTTTATTGTTGATGGAAAAAATATTGCGGAAGAAATTCACTCATTGCCCGGTAACTTTCGTTGGTCACTTGATCGCTTATTACCAGAAATGGAGGCGTGTATTAAGCTGGGGCTAAAAACCTTTATCCTCTTTCCTGGCGTTGCAGAACAATTAAAAAACAAAACGGGTACTTACGGTTATGCTAAAGATAATTTCTACCTAAAAGCTGCTGCTGAAATAAAAAAACAGTTTCCTCAAATTTGCCTTATAAGTGATGTGGCTATGGATCCGTATAGCGCTGACGGGCATGATGGTTTAGTTGCTGACGGAAAAATCCTGAATGATGAGACGCTTCCTATTTTAGCAAAAATGTCGATTGCACAAGCTGAAGCAGGCTTTGATTTACTTGGGCCGTCTGACATGATGGATGGCCGAATTGGTTATATGCGTGAGGCTTTGGATGCGCAAGGTTTTACCGAAACTGGTATCATGGCTTACACCGCAAAATATGCATCTGCTTTTTATGGTCCGTTTCGAGATGCACTGGATAGTGCTCCAAAAGAAGCTGCTGATATTCCAAAAGATAAAAAGACCTACCAAATGGATCCTGCCAATAAGCAGGAGGCATTGCTTGAGGCAGAGTTGGATCTAACTGAAGGTGCTGACTTTTTAATGGTAAAACCAGCCTTGCACTATCTAGATGTTATTCACCTTTTGAAAGAAAATTTTGAATTGCCGATTGCTGCCTACCATGTAAGTGGTGAGTGTGCGATGCTTACTGCTGCTTGCCAAAATGGTTGGTTGGAATTTGACAAGGCAATGCCGGAGGCTTTATTGAGTATTCATCGTGCGGGAGCGGATGCTATTATTACTTACTTTGC
>CALGLS010000225.1 GCA_937959375.1 uncultured Saprospiraceae bacterium | reverse complement strand
TCGTTGATTTTTGCCTTCTACCGTGTTAAGGGGAAAATCAAAATTCCGAATTCAACGATTCAACGATTCATTATTATCATTCTTTTACTCCGAATGAGCATTTAAAATAGACTTATGTATATCAGTAGGCGGCCTAGCTAGCCAGATAGACCAGACAGATTCCCACCTATCCTATCGGCTAGGCAAGTTCCCAGTCCCATTCCCATTCCCATTCCAATTCCCATTCCCATTCCAATTCCAATTCTAATTCTAATCTCCAATTCCTCACCCCATCCCCTGCAAATCCACCAACTTCCGATACGCCCCTCCTCGCTCAAGTAGCTCAAGATGTGTACCACGTTCTAATATTTCGCCTTCTTGCATGACAATGATTTCATCCGCGTGTTGAATCGTAGATAGGCGGTGTGCAATAACGATTGATGTTCGATTAGCCATCAACTTTGATAAAGCTTCCTGTACCAATTGTTCTGATGCGGAATCGAGAGAAGATGTTGCTTCATCCAAAATTAGGATGGGAGGATTTTTTAAAACGGCCCTGGCTATAGTAATTCGCTGTCGTTGGCCGCCACTCAACTTATCTCCACGGTCTCCGATATTCGTTTGATAACCATGTTCCATATCAGCGATAAAATCGTGTGCATTTGCGATCCGCGCAGCTTCAATAATCGCCGCTTCACTTACCCCCTCCATACCAAATGCAATGTTATTATAGATGCTGTCATTAAATAGAATTGGCTCTTGCGAAACGATTCCGAACAAGGCGCGCAAACTTTCCAAGGTATACTCTCGAATATCTTTTCCATCAATCAACAACTGGCCTTCCGTCACATCAAATAACCGTGGCAATAAATCAGCTAGGGTTGTTTTCCCAGAACCAGATGGCCCCACCAATGCTAGTACTTTTCCTTTTGGAATGTTGAGTTGAATTTTTTTCAAGACATTGACATCACCATTACCGTAGGCGAATGACACATTTCGGTATTCAATTGACTTTTCAAAAGTTTCGATATTCACTGCATTAGGCCGGTCCGCAATTTTAATGTTGGCATTTTGGATCAAATCGATTCTATCTACAGCAGCCAATCCCTTTTGAATATTGTAATATGCCTTAGAAAATGACTTTGCTGGTGTGATAATATTAAAGAAGGCAAAAATAAATGCGAAGAAATTTTCCGCTTCCATTTCACCTCCAAAAACCAAACGGGATCCATACCAAAGCAATACGGCTACTACTGCAATTCCTAAAAATTCAGAAAGTGGAGAAGACAAATCTCTTCGGCGAAGCAACTGCGTCAAGGTATTGCGATAAGTATCATTCTCTTCTTGGAATTTATCTTCCTGATAGCGTTCAGCGCTAAAACCTTTTATAATTCGAAGCCCAGATAAACCTTCTTCTATAATCGAAACCAGATTACCTAATTTCTCCTGAGCTATTGAGGATTTTTTCCGCAAGGTTTTTCCAATCCCTCCAATAATCAAAGCTGTAAACAGAAAGAGTACAAAAACAAAAACCGTCAACGAGGGACTGATATATAACATGACAAGTAGACAACCAAAAATGATCAGTGGCTCTCGGAATATAACTTCCAATACATTGAGAATACTCCACTCTACTTCTTGTACATCCGCTGTGATTCTTGACATCAAATCTCCTTTTCGTTCGTCTGAAAAATAGGACAAAGGCAGGTGCATCATTTTTGAAAAAAGCTGCTGACGAATATCTCGCACAATTCCATTTCGAACTGGCGCCATAAAAAATAAGGAGAGATAACGGAATAGATTTTTAAAAAAGAAAATGAATACGATGATCAAACAAATGGCACCTAGCGCATATTCTTTTCCTTCCGTTTTGATAAGTTGTGAAAAGGAATATTTGCAATAATCAATGATACCACTAATGTTCCATGCCCATTCAGGAGCTTCAGAAAATTTAGGAGCGCGATCGAATAAAATTTCAAGAAAAGGAATAATAGCAGGAATGCTGACGATCGTAAAAATAGCCATTAGAATATTGGCCACTATGTTTCCTACAACGAGTGACTTGTAGGGTTTGACGTATTGTAATAATCGTCGAATATTATTCATAATATATAAAACTAAAAAGTTGCCTGCTAGCGTATAACAGGCAACCTTATAGTTTAAAATTATTTCTTTGGAGGAACTAAATCGAAGGTTTCTAAGAATCCAGTGTGGAAATTACCTTTACGGAAATCTTCGTTCTTCATTAGTTGCTGATGGAATGGAACCGTTGTTTTTACGCCTTCTACGATAAACTCATCCAGTGCACGTTCCATTTTCTTGATACACTCTTCACGTGTTTGAGCGCGACAAATAAGTTTCGCAATCATAGAATCGTAATGAGGAGGAATAGTATATCCTGCGTAAACGTGTGTGTCAACACGAACACCGTGACCTTTTGCACTATGGAAAGAAGTTATTTTCCCTGGGCTTGGTCTGAAATTATTGAAGGGGTCTTCCGCGTTTATTCTACATTCAATGGCATGCATTTTAGGTTCGTAGTTCTTACCTGAAATGGCGATACCTGCAGCAATTTTTATTTGCTCTTTGATCAAGTCATGATCGATTACCTCTTCCGTCACAGTGTGCTCTACTTGAATACGAGTATTCATTTCCATGAAGTAAAAGTTGCGATCTTTGTCAACCAAAAATTCTACGGTACCTACACCCTCATAGTTAATGGCTTCGCCTGCTTTTATAGCAGCTGTTCCCATTTTTTTACGTAGTGCTTTGGTCATAAAAGGTGATGGAGATTCCTCCACTAATTTTTGGTGTCGACGTTGAATCGAACATTCTCTTTCAGACAGGTGACAAACATTTCCAAAGCTATCACCAGCAATTTGTATTTCAATGTGTCGAGGTTCGACAACAAATTTTTCAATGTAAATACCATCGTTTGCGAAAGCAGCCTTAGCTTCTTGACGTGCACTGTTCCAAGCATCTTCTACTTCGTCAGCAGCCCATACCAAACGCATTCCACGTCCACCTCCACCGGCAGTTGCTTTAAGGATAACTGGATATCCAATATCATCCGCTAACTTAATCGCTTGCTTAACATCTTTGATCAAACCATCTGAACCAGGTACAACAGGAACACCAGCTTTGATCATCGTGTCTTTAGCAGTAATCTTATCTCCCATCTTTCTGATTTGCTCAGGAGTAGGGCCAATAAACTTGATTCCGTATTCTGCGCATACTTCAGCAAAATCAGCATTTTCCGAAAGGAAGCCATACCCAGGATGAATCGCATCAGAGTTGGTAATCTCAACGGCAGCCATAATTTTTGGAATACTCAAATAAGATTCGGCGGAAGACGGAGGACCTATACATACAGCCTCATCCGCAAAACGAACATGGAGGCTTTCTCGATCAGCAGTTGAATAAACAGCTACTGTTTTAATCCCCATTTCTTTACATGTACGTATAATACGCAAAGCTATTTCGCCACGATTGGCAATCAATATCTTCTTAAACATAATAGGTTTCTTAAGTTGTGAACCGCGCTGCTTTTGTGCAGTTAGGTACTAGAATAATGAATGATTAGCCCTTTGGGTCTACCAAAAATAGTGGTTGATCATATTCTACAGGTGACGCATCGTCAACTAAGACTTTCACAATTTTACCGCTAATCTCAGATTCAATTTCATTAAACAATTTCATTGCTTCAACGATACATACCACAGATCCTTTTTGGATAACATCACCAGGAACAACGAATGCATCTTTATCCGGAGATGATGATCGATAGAAGGTTCCTACGATTGGTGATTTTACTTCCAAAAAGTTGCTCGTTTCTGCCGCTGCCTCTTTAGCGTCAGCAGGAGCTGCTGCAGCTGCAGGTGGTGGCGGTGCAGGAGTAGCTACTGGTTGAGGAGCTTGCATCTGTTGCATTGGAACCTGATGCGTAGTCGCAACTGGTACAATCGATTGAGTGTGTGTGTTGGTAGACTGATTCTTAAGTAAACGACCATATTTCTTAGTACGGATAGAGAGTTTAAAATCTCCTTTTTCCATTTTAAATTCAGTCAGGTTTGACTTGTTGATCAGTCTTATTAGTTCTTGAACTTCTTTAAAATTCATAGTAATTATTTTTTTACGCGTTCCACGTAATTACTTGTAGCTGTTTCTATTTTTATTAAATCACCTTCGTTGATAAACAAAGGAACTTGCACTTCTGCACCTGTTTCGAGTTTGGCCGGTTTCTTAGCATTAGTCGCTGTATCACCTTTTAATCCTGGCTCAGTATAAGTTACTTGAAGTACCATGTACTGAGGAAGTTCAACTGTAAGTGGCATATCTTTTTCAGAATCGAATAAAATGTCCACGTCAGATCCTTCTTTTATTAATTCTGGTTTTTCCAAAAGCTTCGGATCAATCATTGTTTGATCGTAAGTTTCGTTATTCATAAAGTGATAGCCCATATCATCCTGATAAAGGAATTGAAATTTTCGTCTTTCTACTCTTACCACATCAATCTTGTGACTTGAAGGCCAAGTGTTGTCAACCACCTTTCCACTAGTCATACTTTTGAGTTTGCATCTTACGAATGCAGGTCCTTTACCTGGCTTCACGTGAAGAAATTCAACTACTGACCAAACGTCATTGTTGAAATTCAAGCACAAACCATTCTTTATTTCTGAAGTATTTGCCATCTTAAAAGCTAAATTAAATTGTGAATGAAATTGTTTAAAGTTATTACCATAGGAAATAGCAGAAAACAACTCCAATAAAAAAAGTCCGGCAAAGATATTAAAAAGTTAACGATTTTAGGGCAGCCTTAGCAGGAAAGCCCTTTCTTAATTTTAGATTTAAATCATTGACTTTAAGATGTCCTTTATAATATTAACTTATGAAGGGGTATCGTAGCCCCATACCAAGTAGATAGAACCCCAGGTAAATCCACCTCCAAATGCAGTCAATATTAATTTGTCACCTTTCTTTAAACGTGGCTCCCAATCCCATAAACAGAGCGGTAGTGTTCCTGCCGTAGTATTCCCATATTTTTCAATATTGACCACTACTTTTTCCATAGGGAAATCGCAGGCGTTTGCAACCGACTTAATTATGCGAATATTCGCTTGATGTGGTATCAACCAGTCTATATCATCATTAGTCAAGCTATTTCTTTTCATCAGGTCTTGTACTGTTGATGCCATACTTTTGACAGCATGTTTGAAAACAGTGCGGCCTTCCTGATACACGTAATGTTCATTATTGGCAACCGTTTCTGCTGAAGGTGGTCGCAGTGATCCACCTGCTTTCATATGCAAAAACTCACGTCCACTTCCATCTGCTTTTAGTACTTGATCTTGCACTCCTGTACCATCCTCACGTGGTTCAAGCAGCACAGCTCCTCCTCCATCACCAAATATAATGCAGGTCGCTCGATCAGTATAATCAAGAATCGAAGACATAAAGTCCAGACCAATCACTATTACTTTTTTGTAAGTACCGGTTTCAACGAATTTTGCACCGGTTGTCAATGCATATAAAAAGCCTGAGCAGGCTGCATTGATATCATATCCAAAGGCATTTTTAATTCCAGCTTTATCACAAATCGTGTTAGCTGTATCAGGGAAGATCATATCACCAGTAATTGTGGCACAGATCAACATTTCAATTTCTTCTGGTTTGGTATTGGTTTTTGCCAAAAGGCCTTTCACCATCTCTACTCCCATATCAGAAGCAGCCAGTCCCTCTCCTTTTAATATTCTTCTCTCTTTAATACCTGTTCTCGATTGGATCCATTCATCATTGGTATCCACCATTTTTTCAAGATCCTTGTTGGTCAAAACATGTTCTGGTACATAACCTTGTACACCAGTGATAGTTGCTAATTTTTTTGACATATAATAACGTGTGTGGTTGTTCTCTTAGATATATATTATTGAGTTTCCTTAAAACCAGGCATTTTAACCTCATTTTAGAGACAAAAAAAGCTCAAATAAACGGCTCTTTATAAGGAGTGACAAGGTATAAAATTTACCTCAAAATTCACTTATCAAAATAAAATAACACTACAATCACCAACAGATCGCATTTTTAGGCCATAAGTCACTAGTAATACCTATCATAATAAATTATTATATTTTTTCATATGTGGTATCATATTTGCAAACAGAATGATGACTGTGGAAGGTCAATCGCTTCATTTGGTATCAAAAGTGGTATTTTCGTAGTAATTTGCTTGACGAGAAGGATTTAATTTTCTCATAAAATTAGAATTAATTATAATATCTCATGTTGGTTTAACCTTAATAAGATTAAACGAATTCCTTCCGCTATTTAAGAGGTGTTTTTTTTGCCTCACGACTTGTTAAGAAAAGACAGATGCAGATTTATAAATTGCATCATTAATTGTTAATCCGTAAGTTGACCAAGTAATTTAACAGAGTTTTTTTAACTCCGTCTCCTAGCAACTTGCCTTTAATTTAAAAGAGTATGAGTAAGCGCATTATTTTATTGATCATGATGATTGCCCCGGTTTGGATGAGTTCTAGCCCAGGCGCTGTGAAAGTTGAATTTTTCAAAGGAAGTCTCAACGTTGTTAAAAATAAAGCAGCTACAGAAGGGAAATTGTACTTCGTAGACTTTGTTGCTAGCTGGTGTATGCCCTGTCGATGGATGGACGAGACGACATTTACTGATCCTGCATTGGTCAAGTACGTGGAGAGTAATTACATCCCAGTAAAAGTAGATATAGATGATTTTGATGGGTATGCTTACAAGCAAGTCTACGGCATCAAGCTATTGCCATCTATACTTATATTTAATTCCAAAGGAGAAATCGTTGATCGCTACGAAGAGTCTTTACCTCCAAGTAAGTTATTAGCTATTTTGAAAAAACATAATACAGCTGAGAATAGAGTAAAAACTGCTACGGCAAAACCTACTCCAAAGCCGCCTGTTACACGTCCAAAATTGGAACCAAAACCTAAGCCTGCTCCTAAGCCAAAACCAGCGCCGAAACCTGCACCTAAACCTGCTCCAACTGCAAAGCCAACTAAGCCAGCAGCTAGTGCTCCAAGTGCTACCGTTTCAACTGGTGAAGGTCTATACCGCTTCAAAGTAAGCCGTCAAGCTTCTAAAGGATACTCCGTACAAGTTGGTGTATTTGGCGATTACGGTAACGTACTGATAGAAGCAGCTCGCTTAGAAAAGAAATTTAGAGAACCAGTACTTGTGCACATTGCTCAACTAAAAGGTAAAAAAGTATATCGCGTAATGATTGGCGAATTTGGCGATCCGAGTAGTGCTACTGAGTTTAGAACTTACGTTAAAAAATCTGGAATCGACTGCATCGTAAAAGATTTATCTACGATGAAATAGTGATTTCGCTTTTATAGGAAAAAAGAATCCCAAGGCTGTTATAGTCTCGGGATTTTTTTTTGCCCGTTGATGGGGATGGGAACACGGATTGGACAGATCAAACAGATTAGGGACGGATTTTTTTTCGTAATACGCAAAATTACGTACCCCACAATAAATGAAAAATCCGTTCTTATCCATTCCATCCGTTAGATCCGTGTTCCCATCCCCGATAGAAGGTAGTCTCCCAAATTTCAATATCTTTGCAAAAAAACAAACATGGCCTCTATCCTTATAAAATCCATCAAGACATTAGTCCAAGTTGGTAAGCACAATACTCCAATGACTTCGCCCGTAAAAGGCGCTGACATGAAGACACTTCCACAAATCGACAACGCTTGGTTATTGATCCAAGATGGCCTTATTCACGATTACGGAACAATGGATAACTGCCCTGAAAACGCAGACCAAATCATTGATGCCACTGGGCGAATGGTTTTCCCTGGATGGTGCGATTCGCACACCCACATCGTATACGCAGGTAGTCGCGAATCAGAATTCGTGGACCGAATCAATGGATTGACTTACAAAGAAATTGCAGAAAAAGGCGGTGGTATTCTCAACTCAGCAAAGCGTTTGGGAAACACACCCGAGGAAGCCTTAGTAGAACAAGCATATACCCGGCTGGAAGAAATTATTGGTTTCGGAACGGCCTTGGTTGAAATTAAATCTGGTTATGGATTAAGTCTCAAAGACGAATTAAAAATGCTACGTGTAATTCGTCGCTTAAAGGAGATGACGAACCTTACCGTCAAGTCAACCTTTCTTGGAGCGCATGCCTTTCCTGCTATTTACAAGGAGAATCCGGAAGAATACATGCAGCTCATTTTGACTAAAATGCTGCCGCAAATAGCAGACGAAGGTCTAGCAGATTATGTTGATGCCTTTTGTGAAAAAGGTTTTTTCTCTGTAGAACAAACAGAACGAATTATGGAGGCTGCTAGCAAATTTGGGCTTAAGCCAAAAATCCATACCAACCAATTCAATTGTATGGGCGGTATTCAGGCAAGTGTAAAGCATGGCGCTATATCTGTTGATCATCTTGAGGTCGTTAACGATGAGGAAATCACTTGCTTGTTGGGTTCTAATACCATGCCCGTGCTTTTGCCCTCAGCCCCTTTCTTTATCAATGATCACTACCCACCTGCCCGTAAAATGATCGATGCTGGTTTACCTGTCGCTTTAGCCACTGATTTCAATCCAGGTTCTACGCCTTCCGGCAAAATGGCTTTTGTCGTTTCTTTGGCTTGCATCAATATGAAAATGACTCCTGAAGAAGCCATTAATGCCGCTACCATCAATGGAGCTGTCGCCTTAGAGTCGCAAAGCAGTTATGGCAGTATTGAAAAAGGAAAGACAGGCAGCGTTTTCATTACCAAGCGTATCCCATCTATAGCTTATTTACCCTACTCTTTTGGAAGCAATTTAGTGGATAAAGTGATTCTAAAAGGGAAGCTCGTTTAGCCAATTCTTCAATAGATTCGGCACTTTGTTCAAATAGTAATAAATCGCTTGCTGTAGGATATTAGCATAATCAAAAAATTATACGGCTCTACAAGTAATAAATAGTTGATAATAAGCGTACTTATACAGCATTTTGTCTCCTTTTGGTACAAAGTATGCATAGTACTAATGTTTAATATTTCTCAAAGCTTTTGTTTAAACCCAATTTCTAGCTTATTGCCTAAAACAGACTTAATAGTAGGAAATGGCTGATTTTGTTCAAAAGCTTTTAAATAAGACAGACAGCATACTTAAAAGTTCGCCTCCTATACCTATTTTTGCATGATTTTTCAGGCATGAGAAAATTAGCCTCAGAACTAAATTAATGGATCTCCCATACAGAAGTTGTTGAAACAGCTTCGCATAAAAATAAAAGCGCATAAAAATGATTAAACGTTTAATCCCTTTAACACTCGCACTTTTTGCCACACTTAGTGTTTTTGCACAAGTACCTACAACCGTTGGCACAGAAGGTGAATTCGATCCTTCTAACTCCACCCCTTCATTAGTTGTTTGCCCAGCTGGTGTTTCTGCTTTTGCAGGTACATCATCACAAGCATTAGCAGCAACTGCTCAATCTAATGATGTTGAATTTTTGTGTATAAATGATGCATTGGAAATTACACACTTAGGTGGACAAACTTTTGGAGACCCAGACGCAAGTTCTGCTCCAGGTATCAGCTACGCTTTTTATACTTGTGAGCCGACTATCTCTGGTGTTGACTTTCTTTCCATCCAAGGTGATCCTTGTCATTTGAATCCTAATTTCCCAACACTAAGTGTCACTGTTGATCAAACAGCAGACATTCTGGGAAACTCTACTTTTACCAATAGTGGTTTTTTACAAACAACTTACAACGCAGGTGCCCCTTTTGAATTATTCTTCGCACCGATCACATTAGATGATCATGGGAATTTCCTTTGGGAAAATGACGGAATGGGAGGCCCTAGCGGACCTTGTATTCATGCAAACACAAACGATGACTTCCGCGTAGTTTACCTAAATGAAGTGGAAGGTCTAAATATAAATACTACCGCCAACGGACCTTGTGGAGGTTCTTTTGAATTGGCAGGTGGTTTACCAGAATTTGACAATAGTAACTACACCAATATTAGCATTAGCTTGGCAAGCGACCCTAGCGTTACTGCTAACATAAACGGCACTACATTCACACACGGTGACGTAGTAGAGTTCAACGTACCACAACCGGGTGTATACAATGTTGTCATCGAAGATGGCAAAAGCTGTTCTGCTAATTTCACAGTTAACATGGCGACTTGTATTCAACTAGAATCAAGCGCTGCTAACGTAACTACTTTACCTGCAGCTACTGTTTGTGTTGAAGTGACCGCTAACAATTTTACTCAGATTGGTTCATTTCAATATTCAATCAATTACGACCCAACGATTCTAACTTTTACGACCATCAATACGCTTAACATTCCAGCAGACCTTCTGATATTTGGATCTTCTGCTCCTGGTCAAGTTACCGTAAGCTGGCAGGATCCTACTTTTGGTGGTTTTACAGTAGCTGATGGAACTCCTATTTATGAAATTTGCTTTACTGCAATTGGTGCTCTAGGAGAAACCAGTCCTGTTATATTTTCAGAAACCCCAACTCCTAGTGAGGTTACAACAACCGATGGAATTAACTCCTTCTTCATTGGAGCTGAATTTACGAATGGTTCAGTAACAATTAGTAACAACTCGATTACATTAAACATCATTAGTTGTTCTACGACTACCGATATGGGAACCATCACGGTAACTCCTTCTGGAGGTGCCGCACCATACAATGTAGCTTACGTTGAAGTAAGTAACCCTGGTAATAACGGACTCTTAACTTTCCCAACTAGCGGACTTGATTATGAATTCACAGGTTTAACGCCTGGCACATACGATATAACAACTACCGATGCGAATGGTGATTTACAAACAGGAACTATTACTGTGGTGAACACTGATCCTTTACTCGTTCAAATAAATGAAACCAATCCTACCTGTCCATTTGGAACAGATGGTGCTATGGCTGCCAATATAAATGGTGGTGTTTCTCCTATTTCGACGCTTTGGTCAAATGGAGCAACTACTAACATTATCGACAACCTTCCACAAGGCATGTACGATGTAATTGTTACAGATAATAACGGTTGTACCGCTACGGCTTCCGAATCTATTTTCGTCAACTCAATTATGTTTGACACACTTGTACTTGATCATATTTCTTGTACTGGAGGTCCTAACTCAGGTGCGATAACGATTGAAGCTACAGGAGGAACCGGTGCATTTACTTATAGTTGGAATACTGGTGAGACAGGGCCTTCCATTACAGGTGTTCCTGCTGGTTCTTATACCGTAACAGCAAATGATGCGAACAGTTGTTCAGCCATTCTTTCTGTTACTATAAACCCACCTACAGAACCCGTAATAATGGGTTTTGATTCTATCCCTGTTGCTTGTCC
>CALGLS010000224.1 GCA_937959375.1 uncultured Saprospiraceae bacterium | reverse complement strand
GTTTTTAGTTGGGAGGGGAATGGAAGTTTAAGCGTTAGGTTGGTAGCTTAGATAAGAGGTGTGCGTTTTAGTAGGCTTTATTTTAGGGGAGGTATAAAACGCAAAAAGGCGCATCAAAAATGATGCGCCCTTGCGGTCTGGACGGGACTCGAACCCGCGACCCCCTGCGTGACAGGCAGGTATTCTAACCAGCTGAACTACCAGACCAGGTCTTTATTTAGTTTTAATACTTTATATCTTTTTCTTAGCTGCCTTATCTCGTTTGATAATTTCGCGACTGCAAATGTATGATACTCTGATGAAACTTGCAATAAAAAACGAGAAAAAATAAAAAAAGTTCTGCCTTCCAAGGCTGTTATATGGCATATTACTAACTTAGTGGGCTTTTGGAGGCAAATTTACACCCGATATTACCTACTTTTGTACGGATATTAGGTGAAGTTGTTTCCCTAATAAACCCCTTCTTTACTAAATACTGTGCTCATTCTCAGATACTTCGGTCGCTTATTACGAATTATCTGAACAGCCTAGCGCTGGTCCAGCATTTTTAAAGAACGTTCTTTCACAAAGGACGTGATCAAGATTAAAATAAAGGAAAAGCAGTTAAATGTTGTCCAAACTTTATTTTTTTTAGCTGACTTGAGATCACGGATTTTGGTAAGGAACTCAAAACACAATGTTTTTTGGAGGCCTTTTTTTTAAAATTAAAAGCAAATTCCTCCAAGAACATCCAAAAAAACAATACTTATGGTTTTCTTAGACTTCGAACAACCACTGGAAAGCTTGTACCTACAACTTGAAAAAATCAAGCAGGTAGGAGAAGCTGGAGATCTTGATGTAACTGACATGGTAAAGGAACTCGAGACAAAGATCAAAAACCTTCGTAAAGAAATATACGGCAACTTATCTGGCTGGCAAAGAGTGCAACTTTCTCGCCACCCAGAACGTCCTCATACCTTGTTCTACGTAGAGCAAATGTCCAAGAAGTTTGTTGAATTACATGGTGATCGCTACTATGCTGACGATAAGGCAATCGTAGGTGGTCTGGCTTCTATTGATGGTCAAAATGTAATCATCATTGGTCATCAAAAAGGTGGCAACACTAAAGCTCGTCAGTACCGCAACTTTGGTATGGCTAATCCTGAAGGATATCGCAAGGCACTTCGATTGATGAAGATGGCTGAAAAATTTAACCTTCCCGTGGTGTGCCTCATTGACACGCCAGGTGCCTACCCAGGTATCGAAGCGGAAGAGCGTGGTCAAGCAGAGGCAATTGCCCGTAACCTGATTGAGATGGCTCAACTCCGCGTTCCAATTGTATGTTATATAATAGGTGAAGGTGCCTCTGGTGGTGCAATCGGTATCGGACTAGGTGATAAGGTTTTCATGTTAGAAAATACTTGGTATTCCGTGATCTCTCCTGAATCTTGCTCATCCATTTTGTGGCGTAGTTGGGATTACAAAGCTCAAGCTGCTGATGCACTCAAACTGACTTCTGAAGATATGCTCGGTTTTGGTTTGATCGATGACATCGTAAAAGAACCAATAGGCGGTGCGCACACACATCCAGCAGAAATGGCAAAAATCCTCAAGCGACATCTTAAAAAAGAAATCGCTGAACAAATGGAAATTAGCCCAGAGAAAAGAATCAAAAATAGAATTAAGAAATATAGCTCAATGGGTAAGTTTGTTACCAAAAAGCAAGTTGTACCCAATGAAGTGCAAGCAAAAAAGTAATCTTTCATCAAGAAGACGAAAAACGAACCAACCCAATCAAGTTCCCATGACCGAATAATTAAGGGTCGTGTGTTCTAAACCTATTTGTTTAAGCAATTTTAAAATAGGTTTAGAACATGCCACCTTATCATTTGGTGGATGGCATTAATTGCACCTTCGTGCAAACCAAAAATTCCCACAGAAAACTGAATATTGTATCAGGCATTTTCCGGAAAAGAAATATCTGATCAACAAAAATTAATGACTATGAGTATCGGAAAAAAATGGCTAGATCAATTGCATTACCGTGCATTGAAAAAACGGCTTAAACTTCAATCGTTTCAGCGCAACCCAGTCGAATATCAAAAAGCTAAAAACATTGGCGTTTTAGTCAATGCCAGTGATCCTCAAAATATAGAAATCGTCAAAAAATTTGTGGCAACAAATAGCAAGAGTATGCGCAACGTAAAAGTCCTCGCATACTTCCATGACAAAGAAGAACACCCTAACTTCCCTTATAGCTATTTTGGCAAAAAAGACATCAACCTAATTTCAAAACCGAGTGGGCCAACCGTTGAGCAATTTATCAATCAACCTTTTGATATCTTATTCAACCTTTGTCAAGAAAAGAACCTGATGTTAAATTACATTGCTGCATTGTCAAAAGCACATATGCGCGTTGGTCCTTTTCAGGAAAATACAGACCATTACGATTTGATAGTGGACATTCCTCAAGGGAAAGGCATCAATTATTTTATTCAACAAGCTGAACAAATACTAGAAAACATCAAGAGCGATCAATATGAAGCATCAAAAGTTTAGAGGAACAGGAGTTGCATTAGTTACACCCTTCAGAAATGGAGCTGTTGATTGGGAGGCTTATGAGCAAGTTATCGAACATGTCATTAGTGGAGGTGCTAACTATCTAGTTTGCTTGGGATCTACCGGTGAGTCGGTTACGCTAACTACCGAAGAATGTCGAGCAGTTGTAGACGCGACGATTAGAATAAACAACAAAAGGCTACCCGTAGTTGTTGGTATGTTTGGACTCAACTATACCGATCGCTTGATTGAGAAGTTTAAAACCTTTGATTTTACTGGCGTAGATGCGGTGTTATCTAGTAGCCCTGCTTACAACAAACCAACACAGGAAGGTATATACCAGCACTACATGGCCATTGCAGAAGCGAGTCCAGTGCCGATTATTATTTACAATGTTCCAGGACGTACCAGCTCTAATGTGCTTCCAGCTACAGTTATTCGTTTGGCGAAAGCCAGTTCTAAATTCATAGCGGTAAAAGAAGCAACTGGTGACATTTCACAAACTACTCAAATTATTAAGGATAAGCCAGATGAGTTCTTAGTTATTTCTGGTGACGACCCTACTGCACTTGCTTGTATTGCTTGTGGTGGAGATGGTGTTATTTCTGTAATTGGCAACGCATTTCCTAGTCCATTTTCGGGGATGATTCGCTCAGCTTTGGAAGGAGATTTTGCGAAAGCAGCTGCTTTGAATTTACAACTCTTTGGGATACACCATTGGTTATATATAGAGGGTAATCCGGCGGGTGTGAAGGCGGCTTTGGAATTGCAGGGTATTGGTACTCGTGAGGTTCGTTTGCCTTTGGTTGCCCTTTCTGAAAAGAGTTTGGCGGGCTTGAAGAAGGAGATGGAGGCTGTGCTTCAGCTTTCTTAGTTTACTGCTAACGGGGATGGGACCTGTCGGGCTGACGCTTTTCGCCAGACGGGCACGGATTTGACGGATAGAACGGATAGGGAACGGATTTTTTCGTAGTACGTAAAACTGGTAAGCCCTTCTAGATTTTATACGTTGAGCTACTGTAGCGAGCGCGGTAAAAGAAAAAATCAGTTCCAGATTCGGGGATAATCCTTGTCCAATCCAAAACCTCACACGCAATATCAATCTAATCCGTTGTCTCTTCATTACCCATAATCCGATCCCAGAGTTCTTTAATCGTATCATCATTAACTTCACGACCTTCTTTAGACTGGGTCATATCAAGTGCTCCATTTTTATCTTTCAAAATAAATTTAAAGACGTAATTGGTGTCGCCTCGAAGTTTGTTACCAAACACACCGAAGCGAACATCATTGTATTGAAGATCTCCATCGGGACGACGGTTGACGGTATAATAATCATTGGAAAACCACTTTAAAGTTTTCAACGTTGGATCGTCCTGATAGCCGTCAAGGAGGTGGTAGTTTTTATTAAAAATATTGAAATCTTGTATGACTTCATCTTTGTCATAAAAGGAATAATAAGCATGGATGTAGTTCGAATCTGTTTCCGCTAAACCGAGCCATAATACATTGTTAAAAATTAAAGGAGCAGTCATGTAACGTGAATACTCAATATTGTTATCAGCATATGCTTTTTCAAAAATCTTATTGACTTGCAATTTGTGATTGAAACAAAACAACATGTACAGACTACTCACGATGAGCCCTAACCAATTAAAAATCGCACGTCGACGCGTTCCCATTCGCAGACTTGCTGCAATAATCAGAAACAATAAAAACGGAAAGGTATAAATCGGATCAGCAACAGAAATCACATTGAAAGCTACCCGGTAATCACTAAATGGCAAAAACAGTTGTGTACCATAAGCGGTAAAACAATCTAAGATAGGATGTGTAACAATCGACCAAAAGAAAAGCCAATACCAATCGCGCCAAGTGGCATTCACCTCGGATTGTTCTACTCTAAAGTAAAAACGGTTGACTAAAAAAAGTACTAGGCCTGAGACCGCAAGCGTTGATAAAAATAATTTCAGATTGAAAGCATCAGTAATTACGTAGGGTAAATAATTGGCCGTAAAAACCATCGTCCCAATTCCAATCAGCGCTGCTGAATACTTATATCGTTTTCGTTGGTACAAACCAGTCGCATACAATTGATGTACCAACCAACCTAAAAGCAGTGGAAATAAAAAAGCGAAAAAGAAAGAATGAGTGATGCCTCGATGAATTGCCAAAGCTGATATTTCATCAAACACTAGACTGGAGGTCACATCCAAATCAGGAAGAAAACCACCAAAGGCTCCCCACAGCATTGCTCTATTTCCTATCTTTTTTCCTAGCACCGCCTCTCCTACTGCTGCTCCTAAAATTACTTGTGTTAGTGAATCCATTTATTGAATTAGAATGTGAATTGGAATTTGAATGTGAATTAGAACCTGTCTAGCCGCCAGGCAAGATTAGAATATTCCCACTAACGTAAGCGGGGCATTCTAATTTCGATTCTAATTCACATTCTAATTCCCTAGTGTCCTTCTTTAATAAGATGTGGAAACTTCGCTTGAAATTTCTTCAAACGCGGTAGCGACACGCCGCGAATATAAGGATTATCTGGGTGTAAGCGTTCATAATTTTGGTGATACTCCTCTCCTACCCAGAAAGTGGTGTAAGGCATAATTTCGGCAGCGACTTTTTCAGGTGCCAATTCTTTGTTGAGCGCAGCTACTTTTTCATCAATAATTTTCTTTTGTTCTTCATTTTGATAAAAAATGATGGAACGATATTGCGAACCTCTATCAGGTCCTTGACCATTAACTTGAGTCACATTTTGAGAACCGAAGTAGACATCTACTAGTGTTGCAAAATCAACTACCTTGGGATCATAAATAATCTCAACTGCTTCGGCGTGACCTGTCTTGCCTGTGTTAGAAGATTCATAAGTTGGATTTTCTGTGTGTCCACCTGCATAACCTGAGATGGATTCCTTTACTCCTTTTACACTTTCGTAAACTGCTTCTACGCACCAGAAACAACCTGAGGCGAAATAGGCTCTGGCATGACCGTCTTTAGTGAGTTGAGTTTGTACTGGTTTTGCGTTGGCACTAGCCTTTGCCGTTTCGACGGTGCTATCTGTGTTTGCTGTTTGGCAAGCGAGAAATAAGCATAGGGAGCTACAGAGCAGTAATAAATTTAGAACTTTCATTGGACTGTTATTTTTAATGATTCTTTGCGACTAGGTCTGTCGAAGCAGAAATTATTGATTTGAATTGTCAGTAAATTTAACTTCAGAGTTTTCAAATCATTGCAAAAGTAACAGCTTAGATGGGAAGGTTGTTGTAAGAAAGACATTTTTTTTATGTCAAGCCCGACTATTCAATTTATAAGCGTAGAAGTTGCTCATCAAACTTTGGCCACTGTTCAATACAATTAAGTTACTCTTTGAACGCCTGTTTGATCCACCAAACACTCATTTTCATAAGGTATTTATTACAAAAAAAGCCCTCCGCGAAAACGCGAAGGGCTTTTAAATTTTATCTACGAAGTTGTTTTATTAGAAGCAGTATTCGTTAGCAGCAATCATTTGAGTTGCAACTAAACGACGCATCTCTTTTACGTTAACTGGTTCGTACTTAGTAAAGCGCTTGATCCCCATTAGCATTGGCTTGAGTAAGTCGCCCGTTGCGAATGAACAAATAGCATCAGAGCCTGCTTTGTTGACACGAGCACAAGCATCAGAAAGGAAAGTCTTCAACATTGCGTCGTAAACTTCCTGATCGTGTTTCTTATCCATACCTGCCAATTTCTCAACGCGTAGTAACATTGATTCTGCCAAGAAAGTATCGTTCATCATGTCGGCCACATCCATTAGGATTTCCTGCTCTTCTTTCAAGTTCAGTTTACCATCCATTTGCATTTTTGCAGCAGCACCCGCTACCATCAAAATTGCTTTCTTAAAGTCTTTTACGATTTTCTTTTCAGCAGCATATGGTGCATCTGATTTATCGAAACCTGGCATGGAAGCCAATTCTTTTTGTACGGCCCATGCTGGTCCTACAATATCTAATTTACCTTTCATGGCACGCTTTAGCAGCATGTCAACAGTCAATAAACGATTGATTTCATTGGTACCTTCATAGATTCTAGCAATACGTGAATCACGATATGCACGAGCAGCAGTTCCCTCTTCAGAGAATCCCATACCACCATGTATTTGTAGTGTTTCATCTACTACATAATCTAACATTTCAGAACCTACAACTTTTAGAATCGCACATTCAACTGCGTATTCTTCAGCTGCAATCAGCTTTCTTTCTGTAAAGGTCTTTCCTTCTAGCTTCAACATTTTTACCTTGTCTTCCATTAAATTGGAAACACGGTACATTGCTGAATCAACTGCGAAGCAACGAATAGCTTGTTCTGCTAATTTATACTTAATCGCTCCAAAGTTGGAGATTGCTTGTTTAAATTGTTTACGCTCATTTGCGTATTGGATCGCCGAACTAATGCTGTGCTTTGCACCACCTGTTGACAATAAACACAATTTGAAACGTCCAACGTTCAGTACATTGAATGCGATAAGGTGACCTTTTCCGATTTCACCCAAAACGCTATCCGCAGGGATTCTTGCATTTTCAAAAAACACCTGACGTGTTGAAGAACCTTTGATTCCTAATTTCTTTTCTTCTGCACCAAGGCTCATTCCTTCTGTTCCTTTCTCTACGATGAATCCAGTAAACTTATCTCCGTCAACTTGTGCAAACACAACAAATACATCTGCAAAACCTGCATTGGTGATCCACATTTTCTGACCGTTCAGAATATAGTGTTTTCCATCAGGTGTCAACTCCGCTTTTGTTTTTGCTGCCAAAGCATCAGAACCAGAACTTGGCTCAGTCAAACAGTAAGAAGCTTTTAGTTGACCTGTAATCAAACCAGGCAGATACTTTTCTTTTTGAGCATCTGTACCATAATATAATATAGGCAACATTCCAATACCGGTATGTGCCGCAAAGGTTGTATTGAATGAACCAGCAGGTCCCATTGCATCGCAAATGAGACTATTGGTATTGGTATCTAATGACATTCCTCCATACTCTTCTGGCATGTGAGAACCTAACAAACCAAGCTCTCCTAACTTCTCCAACATCGTTGCAGATAGCTCAAAGTCTTGTGCTTCAATTTTATCCATATTTGGCAACAGCTCTGCATTTATAAAGTCTGTAACCATGTTCTTAATCATTAATTGCTCTTCATTCAACTCTTCAGGAATAAAGGTGTCAGCAGGTAATGAATCTTTAATTAGGAATTCTCCGCCCTTTAGGACTTCATCCGTTGAAAACTTTTCTGGATTCTTTGTCATCTCTATATTTTATTTATGTGGTACTAACTAATCTGATTTAACTAAATCGCGCTTAAGTAGATATCTTAGCGAATATTCGCTTAAAAATAGGTATATTATTCCAACTTGTAAAGTGTTTCGCTTCTTTTTTAGCGAATTTTCGCGAAATTTTAACATTAGGTGTGTTGTTTAACATCCAAAAAGTCATAATTACGATAGTTTAAAAGTGAAATAATAAGGTGTGAGATGAGTTTGTCTTGTAGTTTTCCAAGGAATTGAGTGCAATTCTTATTCCAAATTAGAGCGGAACTATTATATCTAAGAGCATGTTTAAATTTCCATTTAATTGCAAATCAATGTTTTATGAACCTCGCGTCCAATTTTAGAATTCAGTTAGCTCGCTAAACTCATTAAAAAATTGTTAGCGAGAACCATAAACTCTTGATTTTCATAGGAAA
>CALGLS010000223.1 GCA_937959375.1 uncultured Saprospiraceae bacterium | reverse complement strand
TGCTCCTTTGTCTAATTTTGCCAACGTATACGTCAACGGAACGCTCATCGGATTATACAGTAACTCCGAAGCTATTTCCAAAAAATTTGTAAACAATCGTTTCGGATCGAAAAGCAATACTTTCGTAAAATGTAACCCAATCAATGGAGCAGGACCAGGAAGTAATGACTTTCCAAATCTCGTTTACCTTGGCGACAACTCAACTGCCTACGATCAAGCTTATGAACTAAAATCAGATGAAGGTTGGGACGAACTGATCGATCTTTGTGATACGCTCGCTAACGATTTAAATGATATCGAACAAATCTTAGATGTAGACAAAGCAATTTGGATGTTGGCATTCAACAATGTATTCGTAAATTTAGATTCTTACAGCGGAGGTTTCAAACAAAACTATTATCTCTACCGTGATGACTACGGACGCTTTGCTTCTATCGTTTGGGATTTGAATGAATCTTTCGGTCGCTTCAGCATGGCAGGCGGTGGCGTTCAGTTAAACAATACAACTGCAAAACAGCAAATGGATCATCTCCTTCACGATAACGATGCAGACTTTCCATTGATTTCACAATTGCTTTCCGTACCAATGTACAAACGCATGTATCTCGCCCATTTCAAAACAATTCTTTTAGAAAACTTTGACAATGGCGCTTACTTCACGACTGGTGAGGAATTACAAACATTAATTGATGCATCCGTACAAGCTGACAACAATAAATTTTTCACTTACAACAACTTCGTTGACAATCTAACAGCTGATGTAGCTGGAGGCGGTGGCGGTCCAGGCGGTGGAGCAACTCCAGGCATCACAAACTTAATGGATGGAAGAAACAATTACCTTTTAGGTCTTTCTGATTTTACAAATACACAACCAACCATTACTAATATTGCATTTTCAACTCCTAACCCTGTCATCAATGAAACACTTACAGTGACGGCAACGATCACTGATGAAAATGCTGCTTACCTTGGTCACCGAACCAATCCAGAAGCACCTTTCACCAGAATTGAAATGTATGATGATGGCGCACACAACGATGGCGCTGCTAATGATGGCGTTTACGGAACGGACTTAGAAATTACTGCCGCCTTTACTCAATATTATATCTACGCTGAGAATCAAAATATCGGCATGTTTTCGCCACAGCGAGCTGAGCACGAATACCATACCATTACTGCAACGGTTTCTAACCCTAATGTTGGAGATCTTGTCATCAATGAATTTATGGCTTCTAATGGCAGCACTGCAGCGGATCAAGATGGTGAGTTTGATGATTGGATTGAATTTTACAACAACGGCTCAAATAGCATTGACCTGGAAGGTTATTACCTTTCTGATGATGTAGATGAATTATCGAAGTGGGCATTTCCAGCGGGTACTTCAATTGCTCCTGGTGACTACCTAATCGTTTGGGCTGATAGCGACGAGACACAAGATGGGCTTCACACCAATTTCAAATTATCCGCTTCCGCTGAATCACTTTTCTTAGTAAATGCTGCTTTGGAGATTGTGGATGAAGTAACATTTTTTGATCAAACAGAAGATATTTCTTACGGACGTTTTCCAAACGGAACGGGCAATTTCCAAATCATGTCACCAACTCATAATGCAGAGAATATTGGTGTGGTAAGTGCTACAAACATTACAGCAGATTTAGCAAGTATCAAAGTTAGTCCTAACCCTGCCAATGAGTCATTATTTTTAGAGGTTGCTGGCTTTCGCCAAAACACTGAAACTTTGTTCATCTATGACTTGAATGGAAAAGTTGTTTACTCTAATCAAATTGAAAACAATATTCAGATCGATGTTGCAAATTGGCCTGCAGGTATGTATTTTGCAAAGGTCGGAGAGGCATATTCTAAGATACTTGTAAATTAGTAATAATCTAAAATGAGATTAATAACGATTTTAGTTTTCATAGCTTTATATTCTAGTGCGCTCGCCCAGTCTGCTGGGGAGCGCCTACTATTTCATCCCACGATGAATGGACAAGCCTTGGAACTTGGTCGCAATTATTTCGCTACTTCTCTAAAAGATTCGGTTCAGTTTGACGCACTCAAATTTTATATTTCAGATGTGCAGTTATTTCAAGATGATAAGTTTGTTTTTTCTTTACAGAAAACGCATCATTTAATTGACATAGAAAAACAGGAAAGCCTAACCATCAACTTGAGTACAAACAAAGATTCATCCTTAACATTCAATCAAGTGCGCTTCAGTCTTGGAGTGGATAGTTTAACCAATTCTTCTGGAGCTTTTGGTGGTGATCTTGACCCAACGAACGGCATGTACTGGACTTGGCAAAGTGGCTATATCAATTTCAAATTAGAAGGAGTCAGCAAAGCCTGTCCTGCGAGAAAAAACGCCTTTCAATTTCATTTAGGTGGCTTCCTTGGGGAGCATAATGCGATACAAAATATTCGTTTAGTTATTTCTGAAAAAGAAACCAAAATTGAATTTCCCATTGACAAATTCTTAGAACAAATAAATATAAAAGAACAGTATCAGATTATGAGTCCATCTGTTGAAGCAGTAGCGATTTCGAAGTTGGTGGCTGATTTGTTTTTTTGAGCCATGTAGGATTTTTTGAACCATATAAGACATATAAGGGGCATATAAGAAATAACCTGATTAGTCGTATGTTAGACGAACACTTCGGTCTGCTGTCTTCTTATGCGAATTGAACCATATAAGGCATATAAGGAGCATATAAGAGATAACCTGATTAGTCGTACGTTAGACGAGCACTTCGGTCTTCTGTCTTCGGACTTCGGTCTTCTTATGCGAATTGAACCATATAAGTTTCTAATATTGTTGCCACGTCAAACGAACTTTTGTTCTCTTTTGAACCTTTTGTGGTAAAAAAATAAATATACTCAATCAAATTTGTCAAAACCATAAATGCATAAGCAATTAATCATATTTCTACTAGTAATAAGCACCGCATTCTTTGCCACCAAACCCGGCAAATTGGATTACCCCAAGCATTTCCCCACTCCTATCTACAACTTTGAAAACAACCCCTTAAGCGAAGCAAAAAAAACACTAGGACGCGCCTTATTCTACGACCCTATCCTGTCAAAAGACAGTACCATTTCATGTGCTTCATGCCACTCTCCCTACAACGCATTCGCTCATACCGATCATGATCTTAGCCACGGCATCAATGATCAAATCGGAACCAGAAATGCCCCAGCTCTTTTTAACCTAGCTTGGCAAAACACCTTCATGTGGGATGGCGCTCACAATCATCTAGACATGCAGGCTCTAGCTCCGATGGAACACCCCGGCGAGATGGCAGAAACGCTTGAAAACATCGTTCGAAAACTACAAAACAAAAAAATATATCCCCCACTTTTTCAAAAAGCATTCAATGATAGCATCGTCACCGGAGAACATTTACTCAAGGCATTGGCACAATTTCAACTCAGCCTGATATCGGCCAACTCAAAATACGACCAGGTCATAAAAGGCGACACAACCTTTACTGAACAAGAACAAAAAGGCTACGCCCTTTTCCAAAAGCATTGTAGCTCTTGTCATGTTGAACCCATGTTCACCAACTTTGACTTCGCAAATAACGGCCTCCCAATTGATACTTCCTTGAATGACTATGGTCGCTGGACCATCACTAAAAAAGCAGAAGATGGCCTAAAATTTAAAGTCCCAACTTTACGAAACCTGACCTATACTTTTCCATACATGCACGACGGTCGTTTCAAAAAATTAAATCAAGTGCTTAGTCACTATACGAATCCAAAACATCAGTCTAAAACTTTAGCCAATGAATTAAAATCACCACTAAAAATTTCTTCAAATGAAAAGGTCGATCTAATCGCTTTTCTACTCACACTAAATGATAAAGAATTTGTTTTTAATCGGGAGCATCAGTTCCCACGAGATATTTTAATGGTGGGAAGTGGGAAGTAGGAAGCGGGAAGTACAACTATAACGCGAAGCTCGCGGTCGAGTGAACTTCCAACCTCCCTCTCCTAACTTCCAACTATTTTTTACAAAAAAAAATTGCACACATGAAAAAAATCACCCTTACACTTTCACTAGTCGCCTTCGCACTTATCTTGCAAGCGCAAGGGCCAGCCGTAACTTCTTGGTTGCAAAACACCACTGAAACCGGCACCTACTACGTCAATGGAAACGAGAATGCACTCGACAATAACATTCTTTACAACTGTCAACTAGTAGAGTACTCGGACGACTTCGTTTATGTACACACCAAAGGTATTCCATCGTATCCAACCGGACCATTTTTAGATGGAAATCCATCACAAGCTTCGGATCAAGATGCCATTTATAAAATACCACTAGATCCGCAACCTGGGTCTGGAAATGACAATACAACTGGTGGCAACATAGGAGTTTTCATCAACGGTGTTTCCCTATTTGATTATCGAGATGGAGTAGCTTGGAATCCAAATACCAATGCACTTTGTGGTGGCCCCGGAAACCCGCCTTGCCCTGGTGGACCAATGGCACAAAACGACTGGAACAGAGATGCCATCCCAGCAGAACGTCCCGGTTTTGATTGCTCAAAAGCACACCCTGCTATGGGGAACTATCATCATCACCAAAATCCATCAGCCTTCAAATTAGACCTCGAAGTAATTTCAGATATTTGTGATATTTACGATGCCGATGGATTGTATGCAATTGATGCCGATGCGCATTCGCCGCTTATTGGTTTTGCTTATGATGGCTTTCCGATTTACGGAGCCTATGGTTATCAAAATGCAGATGGTACAGGTGGCATTGTAAGAATTAAATCGGGTTACCAACTCAGAAACATCACTGTTCGAAATACGCATGCAGATGGCACAGCAGTTGACAATGGACCTGACATAGGAGGTGATTATTTCCTCGGTTATTTTAGAGAAGATTATGAATGGATTGAACATGCTGGTGAGGAGGATTATCTAGATGTTCACAATGGTCGTTTTTGTGTAACGCCAGAATATCCTGATGGAACTTATGCTTATTTTGCTACGGTTGATGAAGACTGGAATTCTGCTTATCCGTATGTAGTTGGTCCAACTTTTTATGGTGACCGTGAGAATCGAAAAGTAAACGCAGTCAATGAAGCAACCACCATTTATGATGGTACTTCTGCCCTTTCGGAAACGGAATTCAATAATTTGAATATCAGCATTTTTCCAAATCCAGCGACTGACTTGATTGCCATCCAAATCAATACCTTAGTTCGTGAAGATTTCAACATTGAGCTTTTAGATATTACTGGAAAATCTGTTAGCCAATCTAAAATTGAAAAAGGAAGCACCATCGCTTATTTCGATGTACAGACTTTGTACAACGGTGTGTATTTGATTAAAATTTCAAATGGTCGTCACAGCATGGTACACAAAGTCATGATTTCTAGAGAGTAGTACCATCAATGCTATTTAGCCCATAGACAAAAATACACAATGACATTTTAATTGAAACTGCCTTGGTAAGAACTACTTATCAAGGCAGTTCTCATTTTTAATTTCCATTCACATTCTTTGATATCCTCATAAATTACTGCCATATTTGACGAACAATAATTTACAACACCTACATATGTCCAAACTACTTAACGCTGCTTTTTTTATTTGCCTATTTCTTATTTCTAGTCACCAGTTAAATGCTCAAGCAGATGACAATATAATGTGGGCTGCCATTAAGTTAAAGAAAAATTTCAATACAAAATCGTCTCTAACGCTTGCGCCGATCATTCGCTTGGATGATGATATTTCTCATTATCAAAACTCCTCGATTGATCTTATTTTCAAACATAAATTTGCAAAAAATTACTACGGACAAATCCTAAGTAGGGTCTGGTTTATACCAGAAAACAAATACCGTAAATTTTTCTTTTTCGATGTTGGCTACAGCCGAAAAATTAGTGACTTTAAATGGAGTAGTTATTTCAGAACACACTATGCATTAACTATAAAAGATGATAAACAAGCTGATTTTTTGCGTCTAGGCTCAACGCTCAGTTGGCTTAAATTTCAAAAAATTCAACCCTTTGTTTTCGTAGAGCCTTGGTTCAGATTAAATAAACAAAATAAATTCTCACGGTTGCGTTACGCACTAGGACTAACACTTAAGCCTAGCAAACAACTAGGAATAACCCTAGCCCTCCGTCCCCAAGCGGAACTAAACACAGAACCAGATGTACGAGTAAATCACATCATCGCCACCTTATCATACACGCTCCCTTAATAACAATAACAATACAAGTTAACCGACAGAGCAGTTGTCAATAAAATACACCCCACATGCTACAACAAAAAATGTCTAAAGAACTGGCAACAAAAGAACTCCTAGAGCAAGCTCGTCAATACGCCTACGAGTACATTGACGGCATACACAAAATGGACGTGGCACCCTCTGAAGAAAACATAAAAAACCTGTCTCACTTCGAAGAACCACTAGCCAATGAATCGACCTCTGCGAAAGAAGTTCTCCACCAACTACACACCTATGGCTCACCAGCTACAATGGC
The DNA here is from genome assembly GCA_937959375.1 of uncultured Saprospiraceae bacterium. Taxonomy (GTDB): domain Bacteria; phylum Bacteroidota; class Bacteroidia; order Chitinophagales; family Saprospiraceae; genus CALGLS01. The sequence goes on along the minus strand of CALGLS010000223.1, from coordinate 1,068 downwards.
GCAAACGGGTGGTCGCTATTTCGGTTTCGTAAACGGCGGAGCCATACCCGCTGCTATCGGTGCCAAGTGGCTGTCAGATGTTTGGGATCAAAATGGTGGCCTCTACTACACCTCTCCCATCAACGCAAAACTAGAAACCATTTGCGAAAGCTGGCTAAAAGATATCTTCAATTTACCAAAAGAAACCGTGGCAGGATTCGTTAGTGGAACCTCTATGGCTAACTTATCTGCGCTCACCGCAGCTCGCTACCAACTCCTCAAAAACCTTGGTTGGGACATCAACAAAAAAGGACTCTTCGGAGCTCCTCCAATTCGAATCGTCGCACACCAACAAGTACACTCCAGCATCAAAAAAACATTGGTAATCCTAGGCTATGGTGTAGACTGTATCGAGTGGATTCCTGCCGATAATCAAGGTCGACTCATAATAGATGAGTTACCCAAACTAGACAATAGCTGTCTACTTCTTTTACAAGCAGGAAATGCCAATACTGGTGCCTTTGACAATGTAGACAAAGCCTGCGACCTTGCAAACGAAGCTGGCGCCTGGACACACATCGATGGTGCATTTGGGCTTTGGGCAGCAGCCTCCCAGTCACTCTCTTATCTGACCAAAGGCATGGAGAAGGCCTCCTCTTGGGCTGTTGATGGACACAAAACCTTGAACACTCCTTACGACTGCGGTATCGTACTTTGTCGCTATCCAGATGCCATGATTACCTCCCTTCAAGCTACTGGCGAATACATCGTTTACAGCGATCAGCGCGATCCAATGATGTACGGTCCTGAAATGTCAAAACGTTGTAGAGCCATCGAAATGTGGGCCACGATGAAGTACTTAGGAAAAGATGGGATTGATGAAATGGTCACTACCTTTCATACCCGTGCTAAACAGCTAGAAGCTGGTTTACGGAAGTTAGGATTCAATATGATAAATGAAGTACTTTTCAATCAAGTGCTTGTTTCCTGCGACTCGGATGAAGCGACTAAAAGCGTAGTAACTTATCTTCAAAACTCCGGCGAACTTTGGCTGGGTGGCACCACTTGGAATGGCAAAGCTGCTATTCG
>CALGLS010000222.1 GCA_937959375.1 uncultured Saprospiraceae bacterium | reverse complement strand
CTCCGCCTTTACTTAATAGCTGGTGGCTTTTTGCATATCGACGATAATTATGGAATGGATCCTTACGTTCGCGCTGCGCTAAAAAAGGTATTCCCTGAGCTGGAACTAATCGAACTCCCGTTCGAACACGAGATTTACAATCAAAAATTCCAATTCAAAAATGGACTCCCGAAAATTCATAAACACGATGACAAGCCAGCTCAAGGATTCGGCTTGCTCTGGGAAGGTAGATTGGTTTGCTTTTACTCTTATGAATGTGACCTAGGTGACGGTTGGGAAGATCAAGATGTACACAAAGATGCTGAAGAAGTGAGACAGCAAGCGCTTAAAATGGGAGCAAATATTATCAAATATAATTTTGAGCAATAGACTTTATTCCAAAACCTTGAGGCAACGGTCCAAGCGAGCCTAATGAGTTTAACATTAGCTGAAAAGATATGAAATTATCCCTCAAAAGCTCGTCGACTCCGTTTTATGTACTCCTTGACATTCAACCAAAAAGCTACAAACAGATAAAAAATAATAGGAGAGCCCATCGCGACAAACGAAATGTAAATAAAATATACCCGAACTCGACTAGTGGAAACACCAATCTTTTCTCCAAGATAGCTACACACTCCAAAAGCATGTCGCTCTGTAAAATCTTTTATTTGGTTCAGCATATTGATTGTTTGAAGAATGATTTTAACAAAAATAGTAAATTTTAGGGAGCTCTTCAAGCAAGATGTTCAACAACTTCACAACTAAGCAGAAGTACTAAATATACTTCTTAGCCTTAATAAACCTCCATTTTTAAAGAAAAATTACCGTAAATAGGGTATTAAATCTATCAAGTTTTCTAATAAATTTGTTACCAGAGATTTTACGTAGAAATAAGCTCCGAAAAAAAACTAATTAATACACGTTTTATCCCTTAAACTGACACTTACATACATAATGATATCGCTCGATATTCCAATCTATCGATCGTGCGAGAATTCTTATTCTGTATACTTAACGTTGTTGGTTTTTTCTCTTCCGCTCATTTTTTAGAATCTAATAAGATCGTATCGCAAAGCATTCATGAAGTGTTTAAACAACTTCATAAGAACATTGCAAATCCATTGTAACCCATGAACAACTATCAAGGTCACATGACCTTGTTAGATAAAGAAAGTTTGGGTTATTGTATATAGTAACAAGAGGCCGTTTTTAACGGCTGTTTAGTCAGGTTGCCTTTGCTGCCTGACTTTTTTTATGTTTTTTAACTACTTGCCTGTAGCTCAGTGTTTTGTCTATAGATATAGAAGATTACGGGCAGGATGTGTTAAAAATAAATATATTAATTTTACATTTTCGAGTGTATTTTAATATAAAAAGTCGTATCTTTTAGAGGAATTCTATTAACTTTGGGCTGTTCTTGCCTACTAACCGTTAATACAAGCTTTACTTAAGCTAAAGTTTCTTTTCAAATTACAGAAATTTATTTTTTGTAATTAATTGAAAAGCAACACACCATCACAAATCGATTAAAAAAGCACATCAAGATAAGATTTCAAAAATCTCTATCTATTTAAGCTATTGACCATTTAGCCTAAATGGATTTTGAGGTATTTAAAAAAGGCTGAATTGTGCCCTTATAAAAACTCATGGACAAAACACTTTAGACGCGAGTCTGAGAATATCGTTTATCGACGATACTCCTATGATATCTTCTTTCCTGTTTTATTCCACGTTTTTATTTCTTGTAATTCCTCCAACCAAATGAATAAGATTGTTCTTTTGAAACAACTTTGCCTGAATAGTCGTGCATAGTATAATGAGCGATTAGAAGGAATGGCTTGTTTTGTCAAACAAAAAACTAGATTAAAATAACTTCAATAAGAAAATTATTACCTAAGTACTCAATCTAATTGTAATCATGAATAAAAACACGCTACAAAAATTATTACTTTTTTGCTTTGCGCTAATGTCAGTGAGTTCTTTACTCGCTCAACCGGTTGTATTTACCGGTGCATTGCCTGATGCAGCAGTCACTGTCGAATGTGATGCAGTCCCTGACCCTGCGGTTCTCACTGCAGAAGGTTGCTTGGCTATTGCTCCCTTCGCTTTTCTAAATGAAATCCATTACGATAACACAGGTGGTGACACTGGTGAATTTATTGAAGTGGTTGGATCGGCTGGATTCGACCTCTCTAATTGTACCATCGAGCTGTACAACGGTAATGGTGGTGCTATCTACAATACCATAAATTTATCGGGAACAATTGATGACGAAGGAGCAGGCTTTGGAGCGGTTTCTTTTGCTATTTCTGGTATCCAAAATGGTGGACCTGATGGTTTCGCTCTAGTTTGTGATGGCGTTGTTGTTGAATTTCTTTCTTACGAAGGATCTTTTACTGCAACCAACGGTACCGCATCTGGTATGACTTCAACAGATATCGGAGTTTCTGAACCTGGTACGACTCCTATTGGCGAATCCTTACAAAGAGTAAATTTATTCATTGACAACCCTGGTTGTGCGATCGCTGACTTTCAGTGGGCTGGGCCTAGTGCTGAGTCTCCGGGGACTTTAAATAACTTACAATCTTTTCAAGCAACAGATTGTGCTGGTTCTAACGCAGCTATCGTAACTGTTGCTGATGTGATTACGCCAGGTGCTTGTGCTGGTGAGTTCACGATCACTCGTACCTATACTGCAACGGATGGTTGTGGAGAAACAGCAGAATTTGTTCAAACGATAACTGCTGAAGATACAACAGAACCTATATTTATTGACCCACCTGCAGATCTAGTTCTTAGCTGTGGTGATGCAATACCTCCAGCGGTTGATGTTTTTGCTTCTGACAACTGTTTTAGTGATGCAGCACCTGCTGTTTGGATCAATGAAATTCACTATGACAACGATGGAACTGATGTCAATGAATTTGTTGAAATCGCTGGTACTGCTGGTATTGACTTAACAGGATATTCTTTAGTTGTATATAATGGTAGTAATGGTGATCCTTACGGAACAATGAACCTTACGGGCATTGTAGGAAATGAAGGATCTGGATTCGGAGCAATCGCTTTCTCTTACCCAGCCAACGGTTTGCAAAACGGTGCTCCTGATGGAATTGCTTTAGTAGATCCTGCAGGCGTTGTTATCCAATTCTTAAGTTATGAAGGAGTAATAACTGCTAATAGCGGACCTGCTGTTGGAATGACTTCTATGGATATCGGAGTTATGGAGCCAGGGACAATTGGTGAATCATTACAGTTAATCGGTACCGGATCTGCTGCCGCAGATTTCACATGGACCGGTCCTGATGGTGTTGCAGAATCTCCAGGTTTAATCAATACAGATCAAAACTTTGGAACGATCCTCGCTGAGCTAGAAGAATTCCTTCCAGCTAACGCTCTTTGTGGAGACATTATGCGTGTTTATACTGCTGATGATGGTTGTGGAAATATGGCTACATACATTCAGACGATTTCTATTTCTGATGCCAACCCTCCTGTTATTACTTGTCCTCCAAGTTTAAACCTGACTTGTCAAGTTCCTACTCCAGTAGGAATTACAAACGCTGCAGACTTTATCGCAGCAGGTGGTACTATCTCAGATGACTGTACGACCAACTTAAATGACTTTACTGTATTCTCTCAAACCACCAGCAATGGTGGTGATAACTGCCCAGGTAACGCACTGGAATTTGTTCGTACTTATTATGTAACTGACCTTTGTGGTAATGTTGCTACTTGTGAGCAAACCATTACTTACACGGCAAGTACTCCTGGAGCAAATCCTGTAATTACTTCAGTGTTACCAACTTGTTACAAGTACTGTGGTTCATTAGCTAACCCAATGGCATCTGATGTTACTTTTGATGCGGATTGTAACTTTAGTGGAACTGTAGATATTGCAGGTCCTACTCAAATTGGACCAGATAACTGTCCTGGTACAATCTACAGATATACTTATACTGTAACGGATGACTGTGGACGTTCTTCAGCTCCAGTTACACGTGACTTTATTATCGGTAATGATGGTCCAACAATTGAAGCGCCAGCATTCAACCTTATCTTGGAATGTAACGATCCTAACAATATGGATTACGTTAATGCACACCTTGGTTTGGTAACTGCCAATAGTGCATGTGGACTTGGTCTTAACGTGACTAACAATTTCCCATCAAACTTCAACTTTACAGCATGTGGTTCTTCTTTTGTTGTAACTTTTACAGCAATTGATAACTGTGGACGTACTGCTAGTACAACTACAACAATTGCAGTTCAAGATACAGAAGCACCTACCTTTACAAACATACCACCTTCTATCTGTGATGTTACAGAGTGTGGCGGTGATGTAAACTATTGGTACACACACTGGATTGATTATATGTTGACGGGCTTAGCAGCTGAAGATCAATGTGATAACAATGTATCTATCACAGCATCAAATACACCATTGAATACAACTTGTGATGCTTCAGGAAACGCTGTAACAACAGTGACTTTCTCAGCAACAGATAATTGTAGTAACACTTCGACTTACGTCGGAACATTTACGATCGAAAATACAAACCCTCCTTCTCTTGTTAATGTACCAGCAGATGCAACGGTAGATTGTGGCGCACCAATCGTATTTGGTCCTGCTCCAACAATTGTAAACGGTTGTGACGCTTCTTTGACTATGACAACGGAAGTAGACGATACCAACCCTTGCGTTATTTTCCATACAAGAATTTGGACAGCAACAGATGCTTGTGGTGGCTTTGCAGTATCTGCTGCTCAAACGATTACTGAGTCAGATAACACTGCTCCTGTAATTACTGGTGGTGCGGATCTAGTGGTAGAATGTACAGAAGATGTTTTAGCTGCAGGTTTAGCTTGGGCTTCAACAAACGCTGGAGCAACGGCATCAGATGCTTGTACTTCAGTTACTTGGACCAACAATGTATTGACTGCACAACCAGTCATCAATCCTGATTGTGCTGGTGGCGCATTATCTTATTCAGATATCACCTTCACTGCAACAGATGATTGTGGAAACGCTAGTTCAGTAACTTACCGAATCAGTGTTGTTGATACAACAGCACCAACGTTCACTTCAGTACCAACTGGAGGAACGGTAGAATGTGCAGCTGACATGATGATCGCTGAACCAACGGCTGAAGATGCTTGTTCT
>CALGLS010000221.1 GCA_937959375.1 uncultured Saprospiraceae bacterium | reverse complement strand
TCAAATACATGAGTTCCTTTAGGTAAACGAGAGAAAAAGAAATTAGTGGATGCATCTCTGGTGCTCTCGTAATAACCTAAGCCTGCCTTCCATTTGTATTGACTAATAGTATTCATTGGTTCGAAACCAGAAGCTCGCATGTCTTTCATATGTACGTATTCCATTGATCTGTCTACACGTAATTCGATACGAACTTTCAATTTATCTCCCGGTTTAAGTTTTGTTTGATCGGTTACTGGACTAATCTTTGGTCCAGAATCCGTATTCTCTTCTAAAAACAGTTGCTTTTTCAGTGTCAATGGTGTTTCTTCAAAAGTTGTAATCTTATCCAACTGCTCAAAGTATTGCCAGTAAAGTGCTCCCCAAGCAACCACCTCATTCGGATTCTTCACTTCTACATTTGCCATGTTCGATTGTACCTCTTTGCCGTCCCAACTGGTTTTGATGTAACCCGTTCCTGGTTCTGGTTTGAGACGATCCGTTTCGATCTTTTTGCCGCCAAGGCTAATCTCAACTAAGGCATCTTCTAGTAACCAGTTTGAGCCACGACTCAGTAAAGCATAGACCGCAGCCGTTGTCGCTTTTGTTGTCTTCCAATGATTCGTTTGCTTGTTCTTTAATAACCAAACTTTCAAATCGTCTACAGCTTTCGCGTCATTAGCTACTACATCAAAAACTTCAATCATCATGGCATGAGTTTCAATTGGGAGTTGGTACCAATAGTAACCCCGATCATATTTCCAATACATGCCCATCTCTTCATTGTAAAGTGAACGCTCTTTTAGCGATTTGACAATTTTGGTCGGAACCGTCTTATCATCATTTCGGTGCATCGCCAACGCCAGCATTCCTTGGAGATACTGATTTTTGTTGATCCAATATTTATTGACTTGTCCCATGAAATAATCTGCCACCTTCAAGGTATTGGCATCTTGTGGAATTTCCTTGTAAAATGAACGGCTGTATAAATAGTGAATCACAATTTGACTCAAGTGATCATTCTCCCAGCTGTCCTCACCACGTTCAACTCGGTCTTTAATTTCATTATAATAATCCACCAAACGTTGATCGGTATATTTTACAGCACGATTAGTGATGTTGTTGACACGATCGTCTGATTTGGATTCTACGCCAAGTGCATCTAAATGACCAAAACCTTCTACAATATGTTGCGTGATATGCCAGCTATCGCGTCCACCTGGGAACCAAGAGAAACCACCATTGGGTCCTTGCCGCTCCGTAATTTTAGTCATCGCTTGGTCACGTTCATTTGCCATGCGATTGAGATCGAAAAGTAAACCGATGTTTTTCTTTTGTTGTTCCTCACTTTGTGCTTGTAAAACCCAAGGCGTTTCTTCCAAAAGAGCTGATTTCAATTCTTCGTTTTTCGACAAGTTACTGAGCATCGCATCGGTATCACGCCATTTATCAAAAACAGACTTGATTTTTGGATGTGAGTTGGCTACAGAGGTTGCCAGACTGTTTGCATAGTAGCGACTGAATATCTGTTCGGTGCAATCATAAGGATATTCCATTAGGTATGGAAGTGCTTGCAAGGCATACCAAGCGGGATTGGAGGTGAACTCTAAAGTCAGTTTATGATTCTGTAAAGTATTGGACGATCCAGAATTAGCTAACTTCTTGAATTCAAACTTTTTAGTTTCTTTTCCTCTGACTGGTAGTGGAAGGCTTTCCGTCACTAACATTCGATTGGTAAGTACAGGTAAAGCGGACTCTTCACCATCCGAAAACTTACCGGACTTAGCCACTACTCGATGTGTAATGGCCATGACCTCCCCGGTCGGAATAGTAAGATTCCAAGCCAGTCGATCGGATTGTCCGCCTTCAGCTGTAAACGGAATTTCTGCGTTTTTAATCCCTAATAATTCATTGACCGGTTTATTTGAAATAGCATCAAAAAGTTGAAGCATGGCCGTTCCTTCCATCTTGTTTTCTGTCAGGTTACTCACCTTGGCTGTATATTCAATTTGATCGCCTTCGCGGAAAAAGCGTGGTGGATTTGGCATCACCATTAAGTCCTTTTGAGTAACGATTTCTTTGGTAACCATACCCGTTTTAAAGTCTTTGGTATGTGCAAAGCCCATGAACTTCCAACGAGTCAGCGCCTCATTCATTTTGAATTTTACGATGATGTTTCCTTCTGCATCGGTCATTAGATCTGGTAGGAAGAAAACGGTTTCGTTGAGGTTGGTTCTGACAGCTACATCATCGAAACCTCCACTGTCATTATTATTGCTTTGTTCTGCTCCTTCATTTTGTTCAGAAATCTCTGGAGCTGTAGCAGAAAGATCGCTAACTTCAGCAGCAGGTGATGGCGCTGGTGCCATGTCTGCATTCATAGTAGCTGGAGCGGAACTTCTAGCCAAGGTTTTGTCCTTTCTTGATTTACGAACGTTTGTAAACTCAAGAGATTCTAACATCATTCCATCATCTTCCATGGCTCCCCCATAGGTTTTATAGTATCCATAGGAATTGAATCCAAACCAATTGAGGTAGCGATACTGTCGGTTGTAATTGTCGTATGATCTTGTCCAATAAGACATTTGTCGACCATAGTTAGCGTTAAAATTAGAGCTTTGGTAATAGTAGCGAGCGTAATTTGCAGGATAAAAGTTATTGCCCCAGTTGTTGGGAGCGAATACGTCAAGCGAAGCGTCGTACATGGCAGCGACCATTTCTGCAGCTACTTTTTCTTTCTTAGATCCGCTGATTTTGATCCGCCATTCTTCATCTTGTCCCGGATACAGTTTGTCTCGGAAAGTTGAAAACTCAACGTTGAGCACCTTGTTGGTGTAAGGGACAGAAATGGTAAACGGATTTAGATAAACACGGTTTTCATAGACCATGCTCAGATTGTATTGCAAGTTACCTCTATGCGCTTCTTGGATTTCGATTTTTTGCTTTGCAATATCTTTTATAGTCAACCATTCAGATGAAAGGATCTTGTCTTTGTGATACACCTCATAAAGTACATAGGCAGGATTGTTTTTAGAACCTATAAAAATAGTTGCTTCTTCTCCCGGTTCCAATATGTTATTTTCAAGAACGTGGAAAAGTTGTTCATTCGTTGGAACATCCTTGTTGTCTAAGTCATAGACGGTGACGTACTTTCGAAGTTCGATCGGAGTACCAAATTTGTCTGCTGTCTTCAGCTCAATCAGATATGCTCCAACTGGCAAACGGTTGTTGGATAAATCAATTTCCTTTGATTGTTCTGTATCGAAATCAAATTCTGCAAAGGTCTTGTTGACAGGCCACGCGGTTTGGTCGTCTTCATTTTGGTAGACATATTGGGCAAAGTCCTTTTTGTAAGCTTCTCCTGATAGATACCATTGATCGGGCTTTTGCCAAAATCGTTTGATCTGACCATTTGCGGGAGCTTTGAGCGATTTGATGGTAATGGTTCCTTTCGCAGGCTCAAATTCACCGTTTAGGTTATTGGTAACTATGTTGATTGAACTAAGGCTGTCGCTATTGACTTGTCCGCCAATTCCAAGGTCTGCATTAAGTGCAACGTATCCAATACGAGCGGTACCTTTAGCGCTGTGCGTTTCTCCAGTGATGTCAACTACATCAACAAATACTTGATAAGTGAATACTGGTTGATCGTCCTGCTTAGCGGTTCGATCGGGCTTCGCTTCAAACTCAATAGAGAACTTACCTGTTTCGTCTGTTTTGGTTGAACCAAAAGTAATTTCCTCAGACTTGTTTTGTAAAGGTGGACGGAAATAGCAGCCACCATATCTCCACCAAGGGAAATAAGGATAGTTGATGTTTCGAACCACTCGGTAATTGACCTCTGCCCCATCGATATTGCTTCCAGCGTATGCCTTAGCTGTTCCGGTAAGGGTCACTTGCTCACCTAGTTTATAACTGCCTTTAACAGGATCAGTTTTTACTTCAAATTTAGGGCGTTTGTATTCTTCTACTCTAAAGCCAATACTTCCTGTGTTCGTAGAAATACGCATGCCACCCAGTAAACCGCCTTTAGGAGCAACGAATGATCCATTAACGGTTCCGTATTCATTAGTTCTAAGTTTTTTTGAATCGACTTCCTGATTGTTGACATCATAGAAAGTAACTTCTAAATCTTGGTTTGCCAAAATAGAAGGAATGCCTTCTTTGTCCTTACTAAGATGTAAAGCCTTAAAATAAACGGTTTGTCCGGGGCGATAAATCTTACGGTCTAGAAAGAATTGTGTTGTCGTTCTTGAATTGTTGCGATCGCCTCGATTGTAAACTGAAAAGTTGTCGTTTAAATTTAAGACGTCATTGCCTTTTGAGAAGATGACTGAATATCTTTCAGAATTTCGGTTTTTGCTAGGGATGAAATCTGGTTTGACGAATCCGTTTTTATCACTCATTTTGGTGCCTGCATCTTCAGTGACTTGCGCTCGCGTTTTGCGATCGTAATATACGCGTTTAAAATCTGCTTTAACTCCATCAAGTGGCTTTCCTGTTTTTCGATTGGTCAACACATATGTAGGGATCGATTCAGTTTGCGACTTTTTATTAAAGTGACTGATGTTCGAAACATTTAAGAAAATGTATGAAAATCCATTGTCATCAAATTTGAATTTGGAACTGGTAGATGCGTAAAGTACGTATTGCCCGACAGGAAGTTCGTCTAATTTAATTTCTGTTGTGTGTGGTTGATAATCGTTTGGGTTAGGAAGATTGATGTCCCATGATTTTTTAGGATCGAGTTTGTTGAAGTATGCTTTTAATTCTTTTTGTTGCTTTGTATTGATTTTAAGCATTTGATCATAATCGACCTTCGCAATTTTGAAATAGGCCTTGTTGATATTTCTATAATCAATGAGTACCAAATTGGGTTGCTCTGGAATCAGTACCAGCTCTGTTCGAAGATTAAATGATTTGGTTTCTATTTGTTTGATCAGGTTGCTACTTGACTTTCCGCCAAATGAATTAGGATGATTTTTTACGGCGAGTCTTAGATTTTCTAATGCTTTACCATAATCAAATTGATGTGCTACTTGGCCTACTCTATCGCTTTGGTAAAGTGTTGCTTGTTGAGCATAAAAAGCACCGATTTCATAAAGTACTTCTGCTGTTGCAGGTGATTTTGGATATTTCGTTTTTAGTTTTTCAAGTGCATTGATATAGCGTTCTTCTTTGTCACTAAGTGTGCTGTTTTGCTTAACAAATTTGAGCCGCTTCAAGTCAGCGTTGACTAAGGCTTCTTTGTCTCTGTCATTTAAATGCGCAGCGACTAACTCTTGTAGTAAAATGAGTGCTTGGTATTTGCCTGACTTGGTATCTTCTGTTTTGAACGAAAGGCTGGAAAACTCAGTAGCTGGAGCGAAATGTTTTTCATCATCGAGATAGAATCGATAAGTGGGTTGGGTAAGATAACTCTGCTCATTCATAAAGTAGTCGATCGCACGATGTGCAAGAAAGTCGAATAAGGTTGGACGTTCTTGGTCTGTGTTGACTGCTTGACTAGTAATAGCATCAAAATCCTTGATCTTAATTTTTCTAAGGCTTTGATCTTGAACAGATGCTTGGTAGAGTGTCATTATCTTATCTGCAAATAGGTCCATGGACCAAGTTTGCATGTCATTATTATCAAAGTCAACGGTGTTGGTGCGTTGTTGAATTTTCCATCTATTTTGTTGGAGGTATTGATGGTAAAATTCCGCTACGATAGATTGCAAGAGGGATTTGGTGGGTGATTTCGCTGTAGCGATCTCCTCTTCCATTTTGGCAATTGCCTTAACCATGCCGTCTTCTTCTAGCTGAGATTCATATTTCGATCTGTATAAAATACATTTGATGGATTGCGCTGGATTGTTTTCCTTTTTTACGCGATCGTATAGTGCTAATACTTTTTCAAGAGCAGATTTTGGCAAGCCTTGTTGTTCAAGTGAGTCAATGACTTTCCATTCTTTTTTGTAATCATTATCGTTAAAGTTTTGCATAGTAGTTGATTCGTTACTGCACTTGAAGCTAAATAAAGTACTGATTGTCAGTATTGTAATCACTGACAACAAGAGAAAAGATTTCTTTTTTAACATAGGTATTGTTTTTTGGCTCAGAGGTTTAGTGCTAAAGTAAGATAGAAATTTCATTAGATTATAAACTTTGTTACGCTAATTGAGATGTATAGAAAGCCGGTATGGGTGCTATTCTAATGATATTTAACTTTGTATTAACAGGCTTTGATGCTTAGAAGTCGCCCTACTTTTGTCTACCTTTGTCGCTTATGAAAATTGAATTTTGTTACATTGGTAAAACAAAGGAGCGATATCTAATAGACGGAATTGCAGTTTATGAGAAGCGAATGAAGCACTACAATCCTTTCGCTATGGTTTGTCTTCCTGATGTGAAAAATGCTGGAAAATTGACTAGTATTCAATTAAAAGAAAAAGAGGGTGATGAACTTTTGAAACGTTTATCAAAAGACGATTATCTAATCTTATTGGATGAAAAAGGAAAGTCTTTTACTTCAGTTAAATTCTCAAAACAAATAGAACGTCTACTGCAAATGCCGTATAAGCGGATCGTATTTCAAGTAGGTGGTGCCTTCGGTTTCTCAGAGGCTGTTTACAAACGAGCAAATGAAAAAATGGCCTTGTCGGAAATGACTTTTTCGCATCAGATGATTCGTTTGTTTTTTGTGGAACAATTGTATCGTGGGTTTAGTATAATTCGTGGGGAGAAATATCATAATGAATGAATGGGAATTAGAATGAGAATCGAAATTGGAATGAGCCCTCTAACGCGATATTGTCGCGGGCAGATTTCCCTTTAGGGATTAAGGGCGCGCGATGGGAATGGAAATTTACTGCAACTTCCACTTTGACTTTGACTTCATTGCAACTCTAACTTTGACTTAAAAATAAGAACAATAATTATCTTCTGCTTTTTAAAATAAATAACACATGAGCTTAACAATAATAATCTGTATTATAACTGGATTGATTTCATACAATGCCTTCTCTAATCGAGAAATGTTTTCAAAGTTACTTTTTCGACCTGTTTCTGTAAATCGTGAAGGTGAGTATTATCGATTTTTGACAAGTGGTTTTGTGCATGGTGATATGAATCACCTCTTTATCAATATGTTTGTATTGTGGCAATTTGGAAGTTACATTGAGAGTGCCTTCAACATGTATTTCGGCGATGTGATGGGACGAATTGTTTTTATCGTTCTTTATTTTGGGGCAATCATTTTATCATCTGTACCAACCTACTTCAAGCACCAGGATAATGCATATTACAGTGCTGTAGGTGCATCAGGAGGAACTTCTGCGATTGTCTTCGCTTATGTCATTTTTAATCCATGGGGTTGGTTTATTTTTCCTCCAGTTCCAGCCTTGTTATTTGCTGTTGGTTACCTTTTTTATTCTTCTTATATGGGTAAAAAAGGTGGTGATAATATTGGACACGATGCGCACTTTTGGGGAGCTGTTTTTGGGTTTTTAGTAACGATAGTTGCTATTGTTGCCCTTGCCCCGGATCTAATAGAACCAATAATGAATAAATTTATGGCTGGACCAAGTATGCCTAATTTTTAATTTTCAATAAGTATTTATACCAACCTTCATGTCCGATACTAATAAAAACCCATGGAAGACTCTAAACATCAAAGAAGTCTATGATAACCCGTGGATAAAGATCACACACAGGGATGTCTTAAACCCTTCTGGAAACCCAGGTATTTATGGTGTAGTACACTTCAAGAATTTAGCTATTGGAATCGTTCCGCTAGATAAGGATCTGAACACTTGGTTGGTTGGGCAATATAGATATACATTGAATGAGTATAGTTGGGAAATACCGGAAGGAGGTGGAATACATGGAACTCCCCCACTCGATTCTGCAAAGCGGGAGTTACTAGAAGAAACGGGGATCACTGCCAACAAATGGACTAAAGTTCTCGACCTACATACCTCTAATTCTGTCACAGATGAAGTTGGCCTAGCATACGTTGCCCAAGATCTTAGTTTTGGAGAAGCAGAACCAGAGGATACAGAAGATTTAATAATCAAAAAAGTACCTTTCTCACAAGCCGTTGACATGGTAATGAATGGTGAGATAACTGATGCGTTAGCAATGGTCTCTATCCTCAAAGTAGAATTAATGTTACAGAGAGGTCTGCTCTGAAAAAAATAATACAGTTTTTTTATTTTTATTAATAAAGTTTTCTAACTTTATAGCGTCCCAATAAAGTAGTTGTTACATTTTTACTATCAGTAACAACTTCAAATAGTCATATCACAAAGACTCCGCTAGTAATATCCAAAGTTTCAACAGGTTTCTCTATTTGGAATATTCAAACAAACTACTTTTAAAACCACATCGCTGTTAGGTGATTTGGTTACCTACAATTACTACTTTTATCTCAAACCCTTTAATCGGATTGCTATTCTAATAGCTCCAATAATACTATGAGTTTAACTATGAAGTTGATCCCCAAATCAGCTTTAATTCTTTCGCCCTTAACTAAGAACTAAATGGAAATTGACAAGAAAAACTATCTGGTGTCAGGACCTAAAGACGAAAAAACCAGAGAAAAGATTAGACTAAAAATGCGGTTGATCTTTAACAACTACAAACGATGTGTGATCGGAACTGCCCACGTAAAAGAAATTCCAGGTTTAGGATATTCATTTCAAGAAGAAGGATACAAACATCTCTTTTTTGTTTACAAATCAGCTTCTAAAGACAAGGTTATTCATTTTGAAGATGAGTTTCGTGAAATGTATCGAAATGAAATCGAAGAGCTTGAACGATTGCAGGCTGAAGTGGATCGGAAAAACAAAGAAAATAAAGAGAAAGGAGGCTATGTGCTTTATATTAGTGGGAAGACCAAGAAGCGGGTTTTTTAGTTCTGAGACGGAGCTGAGACCGCTTCGCTGTGAGATCGCTGTGTCTGCCTTTGGCAGACTTGCTGTGAGATCATTCGGCTTGAAGGCCTCATTGAGAGATCGCTTCGCTGAGAGACTTCACTCGAACGTAGGCTCCGCGACCTTTGGCCACATCAGACGAGAAGTCTCTCAGCGAAGCGTTCTCTCAGAAATGCCATAGGCGCTTCGGTCCCACAACGTAGTGATCTCTCAGCGCAGCGATCTCACCCCACCCTATTCGTTAATAACATGCTTAAACTGATTCCAAAAGAAATCCTTAGGAAGCTTAGCGGTTATTTTAATCGGTTCTTGTTTAATTGGATGCATAAAAGACATGGATCTACAATGTAGAAAAATAGATCCATCATGGTTTGAACTTTGGAAACCATATTTGAAATCGCCTTTTATAGGGCAACCCATTGTCGCCAATTGAACTCGGATCTGATGAGGACGTCCAGTCAGAGGATTGATATTAAGTAGACAATGACCATCAATTTCACCAACTAATCGGTAGGTTAGTTTAGACAATTTTGCATGCTTGGTTCTATTGCCAAGCCTGTCATATGCGCGTGTTCTGTTTTTAACAGGATCCTTTAAGAGATAATGTTGGAGCGTTCCTTCCATTGGCTTGGGACGTTCCTTCGTTATTGCCAAGTACTCTTTTTTCATTTTTTGATCCCGGAACAATGCATTCATCCGAGATAATCCCTTACTCGTTCTGGCAAAGATCACTACCCCACTTACGGGCCTGTCTAGTCGGTGTATCACACCAATAAATACTTCTCCTGGCTTGTTGTACTTCTTTTTGACATATGCTTTGACATATTCTGATAAAGGAGTATCGCCAGTGTCGTCACCTTGAACCAACCACCCTGCTGGTTTGTTTACAGCTATTAAGTGGTTATCTTCGTACAATACTTTTAAGTCTTTTATCTTGAGCATGTTTAATTATTTTGAGATCTTTTTTGAGACCGTTTCACTGTCAGATCACTTCGTTGTCAGACCGCAGTGCCTCTGGCACCACTGAGAGATCGCTTCGCTGAGAGACTTTTCTTCTAACGTAGCTCCGCGAGAGTATTCACGTTCGAGTGAAGTCTCTCAGCGAAGCGATCTCTCAATGAGGCTTCAAGCCGAATGATCTCACAGCAAGTCTGCCAAAGGCAGACACAGCGATCTGACAGCGCAGCGGTCTCATTTACAAAAATGCAAAAATATGAAATTATCCTTAGGGTTTTCCCCTTGTCCCAATGACACCTTCATTTTTGATGCTTTAGTGCATCAAAAAATTGATACAGAAGGTCTTGAATTTGACTTGTACTTAGAAGATGTTGAGGCACTTAATCAGCGGGCTTTGGCTGGCGAATTAGACATAACCAAGCTTAGTTACCATGCTTATGCTCATTTGATTGACAAATATGTACTGCTCAACGCTGGCTCTGCTTTAGGTAAGAATTGTGGTCCTTTGCTTATTGCAAAAAAGAAATTGACTAAAGATGAAATTGAGGCGGCTCGGATTGCAATTCCGGGTAAATACACCACTGCTAACTTCCTTTTGAGTTTGGCCTACCCTAATGCTACGAATAAAGATGAGATGCTCTTTTCTGATATTGAATCTGCTATTTTAGATGGAAGTGTTGATGCTGGTTTGATTATTCATGAAAATCGATTTACCTACGAAGCAAAAGGATTGGTTAAGCAGATTGATCTTGGCGAGTTTTGGGAAACCACCACTGAACTTCCCATTCCTTTGGGTGGAATAGTTGTTAACCGTCGCTTGCCTCTCGAAATACAACTGAAATTTGATCGTGTGTTAACGCGGTCAGTGGCTTTTGCATTAGAACAGCCAGAACAAACCTTAGACTACGTTAGTAATTATGCGCAGGAAATGGACCCTAAAGTCATGATGCAACATATTCAGCTCTACGTGAACCACTTTACCAAGGCTTTAGGAGACGAAGGGAAAGCAGCGGTATCGGCCTTGTTTAAGATGGCAAATGACCGCTTAGATATCCCATTGGCGGAAGCCGAAATATTTTTACCTGAGGTTCGCTTGAGCTAATAGGAGTGCTAAAGGTAAAAGACCTATTTTTTAGCCAACTTAATCAGCAGAATAGCTTCCTTTTTGGCATTAAAAAATTCTTTATAAAAATATTTTCAAGGCAACCATAATTTGTCAATACGGCTATCTATATTTGTCTCGGAAATTGTGGAACAACCAACCAGGCAAACTTATCTGTTAGCCAATCTTTTGACTGATTCCACCCTTATATCAAACTTAAAATCAACCAATTATGATTATTGGGGTACCAAAAGAAATTAAAAACAATGAAAATCGAGTAGCACTAACTCCATCTGGTGCATTTGAACTTATTAAACGTGGTCATAGCGTTTTTATACAAAGCACAGCAGGAGAAGGTAGTGGCTTTCAAGATAAACATTATAAAGATGTTGGAGCTAAGATCTTAAAGACCATTGAAGCTGTTTATAAAAAAGCGGAAATGATCATGAAGGTCAAAGAACCAATAAAGAGCGAATACAAGTTGATTCGAAAAGATCAATTGGTCTTTACCTACTTTCACTTTGCATCTTACAAGCCATTGACTATGGCGATGATAAAAAGCAAATCAGTTTGTTTGGCTTATGAAACAGTTGAGATG
Organism: uncultured Saprospiraceae bacterium; assembly: GCA_937959375.1. GTDB lineage: Bacteria > Bacteroidota > Bacteroidia > Chitinophagales > Saprospiraceae > CALGLS01. The sequence goes on along the minus strand of CALGLS010000221.1, from coordinate 9,752 downwards.
CCAGACCGAACCTTACCTTTGTTGATTCCAATGTCTGAGGTAGCTGGTCGTATGGCTATTCAACAAGGAGCTAAGTATTTGGAAAAGCCTGTAAAAGGACGTGGCGTTTTACTAGGTGGTGTACCTGGTGTACCTCCAGGGAAAGTATTGATTCTTGGTGGAGGTGTTGTAGGAACACAAGCAGCTAAAATGGCGGCAGGTCTTGGAGCTCAAGTTACCATCCTTGATATTGATCTTAATCGATTGAGACAATTGGCGGATATTATGCCTGCCAACGTAACTACCTTGTACTCTAGTGAATTTACTATTCGTCGTTTGATCAAGGATCACGACCTTATTGTTGGAGCAGTCTTGATTCCTGGAGCTAAGGCTCCAAATCTTATTACAAGAGAAATGTTAAGTGAAATGAGTGATGGAACTGTTTTGGTTGACGTTGCTGTAGATCAAGGAGGTTGTATTGAAACTTGTAAGCCAACGACACACGCGAAGCCGACTTATATCATTGATGATATCGTTCATTATTGTGTGGCTAACATGCCGGGAGCTGTTCCTTATACTTCTACTATGGCTTTGACCAATGCTACCCTTCCTTATGCAATCGAATTAGCAAATAAAGGCTGGCAGAAAGCTTGTACAGATAATATACCATTGAAGAAAGGACTGAATGTAGTTAAAGGTAAAGTAGTTTATAAAGGTGTTGCTGATGCATTCGATCTTAAGTATGAGGATGTGGAGCAATTTTTGTAAAAACATACTTTATCCGATATGATATATTGTAAAATAATTTAATAAGATTTAAATACAAAAAGGTGTTGACGTTTACTAAACTTTAAAAGTTTAGTAAACGTACAGCATAAAAAACGATTCATTATGATCTCAACAAGTTCATTATCCTCACAGGAATTAATCTCAATTGAAGACAAATACGGTGCACATAATTACCATCCACTACCAGTTGTTTTGGCAAAAGGTGATGGTGTTCATGTCTGGGATGTAGAAGGTAAAAAATATTATGACTTCTTATCTGCTTACTCTGCCGTTAATCAAGGGCATTGTCATCCACGCATTATCAAAGCTTTAACGGATCAGGCATCTGTATTGACTTTGACTTCTAGAGCATTTCACAATGACCTATTGGGACCATATGAAAAATATATGACCGAGTACTTTAAGTACGATAAGGTTTTGCCAATGAACACGGGGGTTGAAGCAGTAGAAACAGCTTTGAAACTTTGTAGAAAATGGGCATACGAAGTAAAAGGAATATCTGATAATCAAGCAAAGATTATTTTTGTTAGCGGTAACTTTCACGGAAGAACGATGGCGATTATTTCTGGTTCAGTTGATCCAGATAGCACAAAAGGTTTTGGGCCATATATGCCTGGTTATGAAATCATTCCTTACAATGATTTGAAAGCTTTGGAACAGGCACTTGAAGATCCGAATGTAGCTGGTTTTCTTGTGGAGCCAATTCAAGGTGAAGCAGGTGTTTTTGTGCCAGACGATGGTTACTTGAAAAATGCAGCGGATCTTTGTAAAGCTAAGAATGTCTTGTTCATCGCAGATGAAGTGCAAACAGGAATTGCGCGTACAGGACGTTTATTGGCGACATGTGGTAATTGCTCTTGCGAGAAAAGCTGTGGTCACAACCCAGAGATAAAGCCTGATATTTTGATTTTGGGTAAGGCACTTTCTGGAGGCGTTTTCCCAGTGTCTGCCGTATTGGCTAATGATGAAATTATGTTGACCATCAAACCGGGTGAGCATGGTTCTACCTTTGGTGGCAACCCATTGGCTTGTGCCGTAGCAATTGAAGCATTAGAAGTTATAAAGGAGGAAGGATTGGCTGAAAATGCAATGGAACTTGGTAAAGTATTCCGATCTAGAATGCAAGAGTTGGTTGATAAATCTGACCTAGTGAATTTAGTTCGTGGTCGAGGTTTGTTGAACGCAATTGTGATTAATGACACAGAAGACAGCAAGACTGCTTGGAACATTTGTGTTGCTCTAAAAGAAAATGGTTTGTTGGCAAAACCGACACACGGAAACATTATTCGTTTTGCTCCTCCTCTAGTTATGACGGAAGCGCAAATTCAAGAATGTTGTGATATCATTGAAAAGACAATACTAGAATTTAAAGTGTAAATTTTCACTTTGAATGTACTCAATGAAAAATCCCGATCACTTTCAGAGTGTTCGGGATTTTTTCGTTTTATTGAGTTTGAAAAATGAACTTGTTTTAAGTCAGTTGACTAGTTTTGTTTTTTGACAAGGTAAAATTGAACGTTGTGCCCACTCCAAATTCAGAGTCCACCCAAATCTCTCCATGGTGTTGATCTACAATAGTTTTGCAAACTGCCAGTCCAATCCCTGTACCTTGGTATTCCGTTTTAGCATGTAGCTTTTTGAAAATTTTAAAGATTTTGTCTTTGAATTCATCTTTGATACCAATGCCGTTATCTTCAATTTTGAAATGCCAATACTCGCCGATGTCTATGCAATTAACGTTAATAATTGGTGTCGTTTCAGCCTCTTTCTTTTTAAATTTAATGGCATTGGCAATTAGGTTTTGGAACAATTGCTTCAGTTTTGTATCTGATCCAAAAAAGGAATTGGGCATTTCACTAATGTTCAGTTGAACCTGATTGTCCTCAATTGCCTTGTGTAAATTTCTAGAAACGACAAAGAGTGTATCATTTAAGTTAAGCTCTTTTATAGGAGTTTGCTGATTGTTTACAGAAGAGTATAAAAGTAAATCTTCAATCAATTGACTCATGTTTTGTACTCCTGTTAAGATGAATCCGAAAAACTCTTTTTCAGTATCATTTAGTTTGTTCTCTAATCGTTTGTTTAGTAATTGAGAGAAATTACCTATAGATCTTAAAGGTTCTTTTAAGTCATGAGAAGCAATGTGCGCGAAGTTTTCCAATTGCAAGTTGGAGTCAATATATTTTCTCAGTTGTTTATTCTTTTCATTAAGCTCTACAAGATTTTGATTTAGAATATTCTGATACTTTTTATGAGTTGTAATGTCTCTGATGAAAGTACTGTAAACGTAACAATCATTTACTTTGATGGGCGAAAGGCTAAGTTCGGCTGGGAATATTTTTCCATCCTTACCTTTAGCGGTAACCTCCATTCGTTCAATAGTCATTTTTCCTTTGTACGTTTTTACAAATTCTTTAAGTGTAGGACTTTTCTTAGCATCATCAAATTTGATGTCAACAAATTGACTAAAAGACATTTGCTTTGCTTCTACTTTAGTATAACCGAATGTCAATTCTGCTTGTTTATTCCATTCAATAACTTTGTCGTTGTGGTCGAAAGTAATCACCGCATCCTGAGCCGTTTCAATAATGTTTTTTGTGAGTTTTTGATTATCTCGAAGAAGTTTTTCACGATTTAGTCTGTCTGTGATGTCTTCTACTAAAACAAAATTATCCGTGTTGTTTTCTGGTGTATGAAAAATGTTGGAGACGCTCACTTTTGCGTAACAGATTTTACCGTTTTTCTTGATATATCTTTTTCGAAAAGTAGCTTTTCTGATGTTGCTTTTTTTTGCAGCCTCTAAAAGTTCCAAATGCACATCTAAGTCTTCAGGATGTGTGATATCTTTTCGTTTAAGTTCCGAAATCTCAGATTTGGAATAACCTAGCATTTCACAGAAACGAGGATTTGCGGTAAGCTTTCCATTCTTAGATGACACGATGATTCCAAAAGGACTCTGCTCGTAAATAGCTTTGTACCTTAGCTCTCCATGTTCAATCTTCTTTTTTTGATTCATCCTTTCCAACTCACGTCCAAGACTATGCGAGTAGATGTGCAAAACAGATTGGACTAAAGGTATGTTTTGTATCGGGTTGCTATCCATGATTCCTATGTAACCCACAAATTCTCCTTGTGAATTAAGTAAAGGACAACCAATATAGCTATTGACATTCCAATGTGCTAAACTAGGATCATTTGGGAAATGTTCTTGGATATCTTTTTGATAAAAACGAATGCTATTCGTCTTCATAACAACCTCTGTGGGAGTTCCGTCTACTGGATAACTGACTTCCGATTCAAATTTGTTTTTATTCCAGAAGCTGATTGATTTTATTAAGTTTTCATTTTTGATATATTCTCCGACGAAGACCATTCCAATCCCAAGTGATTCAGAAAGACTATGGCACATGGTGTCGAAGAAATAATCGTCTTTAGATCGCTCTAAGCTATTCCCAATAATCTGAATGACTTCTTCGATGCTGCATTGGCTTGCGGTTTCTTCCAACATGATTAGAATGCCTTGTTCAGGGACGTCTTTGTTGGCGCGAATCGCTTTAACCTTAACATACTTCTTAATTCCAGCTTGGCACTCAACATATCGACTTAGGGTAAATTCGTGGATTTCTTTATTGTTTAAGCTGTCTAACTGATTTCTGAAAGCATCGCAGTTGAACAGACCAAAGCTATATACATTTTGGTCGAATGGAGCACGTTGAATGCACGAAATAGATGAGAAAAGACTATTCATCTGGAGTAGTTGTCCTGTAGAATCTATAATTGCAAATGCGACTAAGTTGCTGTCAAAGAGAGAGTTAAGTGAGATAGAAGGACTTACTTGACGAATACTTGTTCTAGCGGAATTATTCATTCTTGTAAAAGTTTAAAGAGATTTGTTCGACCTTAATGTTCGGCGTTATAATTATACATTCAAACGTCATGCCTTTATTCCTCTCATTTATTTACAAGATGAGAAAACCAAATAATTAATAGATCAACTGAGTCTTAAACCTTGAAATACAATAGGTTGTAATTTTTTAGTCTAGAAAAAATGTGTTTAATTTGTATGTGATTTTGTAGAGAAAAAACAGTGTTTATTTTAGCTTTCCAATTAATCGAAGTGTCTGATACTAAGATTTCAAAAAAAGCTAACATGTCTTCCTAAAGTGCGTATACTCTACTTATGCACTTAAATGATAAAAATTTTTATAAATTCGCTGCAATAACCGAGTATTTCAAACAGTTAGAAGATTTCAAGTATAGAAGTTATTCGATCTAATCATCCGTCCTTGATTTTTAATTAATTGGTTTGTCGAACAAAGTAATTTTGTGATTTACAGAAAATGCCAACCTTTTTCACCTATGAGTATAAAAAAAACAGCCCTTTTTCTGGTCTTTATGGCCACTTCCCTATTTGTTTTCGCCCAAAAAACATCTGTCTATTCTGAAGCTAATCTTGCTTACAAACGTGGTATGGACTTTTATAACCAACGGATTTATCCGCTGGCTCAACAAGAATTTGTAAAAGTCATCGAAACCCTCCGAGAAGTCAATGATCCAGAATATCGATTGTTAAGTACGCAGGCGGAGTTGCATTTCGCTAAAAGTGCCGTAAGAATGGGTAGACCTGATGGTGAAAAACTTATCCTAGATTTCGCAAGAACGCATGACCCTGATCCACTAGCTAATCAAGCCATGATGGAAATGGCCGATTATTATTTTAATCAAAAGGATTATGCGAAAGCGATTGAACTCTACCAAGGAATCGACCTTTATGATTTGCCCAGAAGCGAAAGGTCGGAAGTTTCTTTTCGTCTTGGTTATTCCAACTTCGTAAAGAAAAAATTCAACAATGCAAGACCACATTTTCAAGCTGCTGCTAATGGTGAAGACGACAAGTATATCTACCCTTCTAACTACTACCTAGGGCTTTGTGATTTTTACAATAATAAATATGAAGCTGCTGTAAGGAGTTTCAAAAAAGTTGAGAAGTCTAAAAAGTACGCACCGCATGTGCCTTACTATATTGCAACTATTTATTTTTCTCAAGGCAAGTATGACCAAGTAATTGAATATGTAGAGAAGAAACTCAAGCTAAAAAAGCTCAAAAAACAAACAGAGTTAAATCAATTGATTGGTCAAGCATATTTCGAAATGGGTGAATTTGAAAACGCCCTGCCTTATCTCGAACACTTTGCAGAAAACTCTAGCAGACTTCGACCTGAAGATCTATATCAAATTGGATTTGTACAACATGGTGCTGGTCAATATAAAAAGGCATCCAAAAATTTAGAACAACTGAGTAAGGTGGATAGTGAGATGGGACAAAATGCGATGTACACCTTAGCTGATTGTTACTTAAAAATGAACGATAAAGCTGCGGCCCGAAATGCTTTCAAAACCGCTAGCAAAATGGATTATGATCCAGAGATAAAATCGGAAGCAATTTATAATTACGCAAAGCTTTCTTACGAACTTAATTTCAACAAAGAAGCGATCGCATCACTACAGGAAATTACTCGAGATTCTAAATATTACTCCGAAGCACAAAGCATCTTGAGTGGCTTGTTTTTAAGCTCACGTGACTATGAGAGTGCGATGAAAGCATTGGATGAAATTCCAAATAAAACACCAAAACTTAAAGAGACTTTTCAGAAGGTTACTTACTACCGTGGTTTACAATTGATTCGTGATGGCAATCTTACGGAGGGCAAACAAATGCTTCGAAAGTCTCTTGAAAATCCATTGGACACACGGACTAAAGCGCTATCGCTTTTTTGGTTAGGAGAATTGGCCAACCGTGAGCAGAAATACAATGGCAGTATCAATGAGTTGAATAAGTTTTTAGCTTTAAGCAAAACGCTCAATAATCTACCTGACGAAGCATCTAGTTATGCAGCAAACTACACTCAAGGATATAACTATTTAAAGCAAAAAAACTACAGTTCAGCCCTCGGGTATTATGAAAAATGTGTAGCTGGAATTAAAAAAGATGCCGCCTTTATCGAAAACGATTATGTACGAGAGGTAATGCTAGGTGATGCGACCTTAAGAGCAGGTGATTGCTTGTTCAAACAAAATAATTACAAAAAGGCAATTAGTTATTACAATGATGCTATTAAGAATCGTTACGAAGGGTTTGAATATGCCATGTTTCAAAAAGCAATCATTGAAGGTTTGCGTGGAAAAACGACCAACAAGATTATAGCACTAGAAGACCTAATTGATTCTTATCCAGATTCGGAATACGCTGATGATGCATTATTGCAATTAGGTGCCACTTATTTAGAAATCGGAAAATTAAGCGAAGCTTCATCGGAACTCAAGAAGCTAACTAAAAACTATCCGAATTCGACGCTGTATAATCAAGCTTTGTTGCGATTGGGATTGATTACTTATAATCAAGGAAACCTACCTGGTGCCATTGAATACTATAAGCAAGTATTTTATCACAACCCGGAAGCGGAAGAAGCACAAGCAGCTTACAGTGCCTTAGAAGAAATTTATATTGAAGACTTAGGTAAAGCGGAGGAGTTTGTAGCTTTTATCGAAAGTATTCCAAACTTAGAGGTGCAGGATGATGAGAAAGAAAATCTAAATTTCAAAGCTGCTGAAGCACAATACTCTTCTGGGAATTATCAGCAAGCTGTGCAAGCATTCACAACTTACATCAATAAATATCCGAATGGACGAAATAACTTATTAGCACATTTCCGTAGAGCTGAATCTTATTTCATGCTAAAGGAATATAATAAGGCAGTCGCAGATTATGAGTTTGTAAGTAAAAAAGGACCAAGTAAATATTATGAAAAATCACTTCGAAAAGCAGCACTTATTGCCTACAATTTTGAAGAGGATTTTGGAAAAGCATATACCATCTATACCCAATGGGAACAAGCTGCACAGAACGATACCGATCGCTTTGAAGCACAACTTGGTGCCATGCGTTCTGCTTATCGAATTAATAACATGCAGTCTGTTGCCATTTACGCACAGAAAGTTGCAGGCAACCCACAAGCATCTGGCGAGCAAAAAGCAGTTGCTAATTTCTACATCGGAAAGATTGCTTATGACAAGCAAGATTATGACACTGCCCTACCCGCTTTAAATGAAGTAACTAGAAATACAGATGATGAGACCGCTGCGGAAGCACGTTACCTTATTGCACACATTTACTACCTGCGTCGTGATCTTGATATTGCTCAGCAGTTATGCATGAATGCAAATCAGGAGAGTTCAGAATATCCATATTGGGTAGCAAAATCTGTAATTCTTTTGGCAGATGTATTGGCAGAAAAAGGTGACTTATTTAATGCGCAAGCAGCATTGGAAGGACTAATTGAATTTTACGAAGATGACCAAGAACTGATTGATATTGCTAAAGCAAAATTGAAGAAACTACAAGATCAGGAAGCTGCTGGCTCTCGATTGATTGATGAACCTGCGGGAGGGGCTGAGGATCTCGATTTGGAAGAAGATCCCGGAGATAATTAATCTGTAGCGAATTGTAGTTTTTAACCTTTTTTGATTGAATTTTAAATTTAAAAAAAATGAATAGCTTTCATAAATTAGTTTTTATAACACTTGCTTTACTTTTTTCACAAGTTGCCTTCGCGCAACCAGATTTACCAGACGATGAAGTTGAAGTAATCAAGGACTTTGAAGCGCGTTTGGCGGATTCGGAAAAACTAGAACTAAGCCCTGAGCTACCCTCCTCAGATACAACTTCTAAGAATCTTACTTATCAGGTTCCTGTTAAGAGTTTGCAGGTAGATTATCCAGCGCCAAAGATTCGCCCACTTGCGATTCCTCAAAAGAAAGAAGAACCAGGTTTTAATGGCTACTTAAAGGCAGGATATGGTACACCAAATTCTCCTCTAGGAGAACTATTTTATAGTTTTTCAGATCCTGAGAAATACATCATAGGATTGAATGCGAGGCATCATTCTGCGAACAATAAAAAGTTAGAACACCAGCGATTTAGCGATACGGATGTGAACCTTAATGGTCTTTACTATACCGAACAAGGTTTAGCGGTTGGTGCGAAGGTTGGATACAACGCCGAGCGTGTTCACTTTTATGGCTACGACCATGATGTAACAGAATTAATTCGCAGTGAGGTAAGGCAGAAGTTTAATACGATTTACGGAAATGTCAATATTTTTAATGCGCATAGAACACAGGCAGATATCAATTATCGAGCAAATGTGGGTTTCTATAAATTAAACGATAATTACACCGCTTCTGAACTTGGAATTAAACTATCAGCAGGTGGAACTAAATGGTTTAAAGAAGTGCATGCTTTTAATGTTGATGTTGAAGCTGACTTTACCAATCCGAACCAAATTCTTACCAGTGAATTGAATAACTTTTACATCAAACCGAACTTTGCATTTCATGCGGATAAGTTTCGAGTAAAAGCAGGTGTTAACATCGCATTTAGTGATTCAGACTTTTATATCTATCCAGATGCGGAAGTCGCTGCCAATATCGTAGGAAATAAACTAGCGGTATACCTTGGTGCTTCTGGCGATTTGAAAAAGAACACAATGCAAACGCTATCAGATGTGAACCCATATATTCACACTCGAAACAGCTTAGTCGTTAAAAATACCAGCTTCTATCATTATTACGGTGGTGTAAAAGGAAACTTACAAATCATCGATTATCAAATAGAAGGTGGCTTCAAAAAGGCAAATGATCTAGCAATGTACCTTACTGACCCAACCGATAGCCTACGTTTTGCCGTATTATATGATACAGTCAACATTGTAACGCTAAATGGTTCATTGACTGCGACACCGGTTAAGAACCTAGAGTTGACGGTTACCCTTGGACAGAGCATTTTTAAGCCTAGAAATGAGGAAAAAGCATGGCATTTGCCCATTTTTAACACCAATTTTTCAGCTAGATACACTACCTTAAAAGACAAGCTTACGCTAAAAGGTGAATTATTTATCGAAAATGGAGTGCCTTATAGAGATAAT